>DASYRS010000180.1:0-3819 GCA_036004205.1 Dongiaceae bacterium | reverse complement strand
AGGGTCGGCGCCTACAAGCCGCTGCTGAGCGGGTTCGATCCTGCATTGGTGGCCGAAAGCGATGCCGGGCGATTGCTGGCGGCGCTGGGCCGGCCGCTCGATGCGGACTCGCTCGATGACATATCGCCCTGGCGCTATACGGCGGCGATTTCGGCCGATGCCGCCGCGGCCAAGGAGGGCAAGCAGGTCGATTACGCCGCCGTGCTGTCAGGCGCCCGCGCTTTCCTGCAGGGGCCATATGATTTCGCGTTGATCGAAGGCGCCGGCGGCGTGATGGCGCCCCTCAGCGACGATCGCACCATGCTGGACCTGGCGGCGGACCTGGAACTGCCGGCGATCCTGGTGGTCGGCTCCTATCTCGGAACGATCAGCCACTCCCTGACGGCGCTGAGCATGCTGGAAGCGCGACAGGTGCCGATCGCACTGATCGTGATGAACGAGACCGCCGACAGCACCGTCCCGCTGGCGGAGAACGCATTGGCGCTCGCCCGGCGTTGGCCGTCCGCGCCGGTGCGAGCGTTGCCGCGCAACGCCTCTCCTCAGGCGATCGCGGCGATCGCGGAGTTCCCGTTGGCCGGCTGATCGCCCGCCAGCAGTTTCTGGTTCAGCCGGCGCAGGGTGCCGTCCATCGGACGCTCCTTCTGCGTCACGACCGGGCAAGCCTCGCGCAAGCGCGCATGCATGTCCTTCACCGGCATCTCGTACTCGCTGAGCGGACCCGGCTGGTAATTGTGGCTGGAGAGCCCGGCCTGCACGCGCTCGCACAGCACCTTGTCCTCGTGGCCGATCTGCAGGTTGATGCGGTTCGCCAGGTACTTCATCGCCTTGGCCTCGCGCCGCGCATCGGGCCGCACGAACAACGGCGTGCGGATGATGCTGCGGGTCGCGCCCTTGGGCAGGATCTGGAAGATGTCCATGCTGTCGGGGAACACGTCGAAGCCGATATTCACCGGCATGAAGCCGAACAGCCAGGTCGCGCGCACTTCCTCCGGCATGTCGGCAAAGACGTGCGGCGCCAGCTTCTGGTACATCCGCTCCGACCAGACATGGGATTCCCGCTCGCGCACCACGCTCTTGGAGAACGAGATGCCGTGCCGGTTGATGGTGCAGGCCAGCTCGTTATCCATCAGCCGGTGCAGGCCGGGATGGCCGAACGGCACATGGTAGTTGTCGAGGTAGTTGTCGAGCGCGACCTTCCAGTTGCAGGCCCATTCCTCCGAGATCTGCACGCCGCCGTTCTCAACCGATGGCGCCGGCACCATCTCCTCGATTCGATAGGGCGCCAGTTCCTTGGCGAGGTCGCCCCATTGCTCGGCGATCGTGGGGCCGCTGCCTGTGATGCGCACGAAGACCAGGCCGCAGAACACCTCCAGCGCCAGCTCCTTGAGGCCGAGCTGCGACTTGTCGAGGCCGGGGAAGGTCTTCTCCGACGGCACCGCCGCCAGCCGCCCGTCCAGCTGATACGACCAGGCGTGATAGGGGCAGGTGATGCGATGCTTGCAGGTGCCCTCGCCATCCAGCAGCTTGGAGCCGCGATGCCGGCAGGCATTCTGGAACGCGCGCAAGGCGCCGTCCTTTCCGCGCATGACAATGATGGAATCGCGCCACAGGTCGAGGGTCGCGAAATCGCCCGCCTCGCGCACCTGGCTCTGATGGCAGACGAACTGCCAGGAGGGCAGGATCACCCGCTCATATTCCAGCTCCAGCAACTCCGCGTTCAGATAGGTCCAGGCCGGCAACGGCTCGGTCTCGTAGATCCGTTCCGGATGGCGGATGTCGACGAAGCTGTTCATGACGCTCTCCGATCTTTTCTGCTCGCCTCGATCTGCCGAAAGATCGAAGCATCCGATGTGTCACAATGTTACTACACTATTGTAAACACTTCTTAATTTCGCCTTCATTGATTGAATGATCATTTAACACGAGAGACCTGGCCCGGTCAAGAACCGCGCCGGAGACGGCGGTTTCCGGTGCTGATTCAAGGGCTTGGCGGCGTTGGTCAAGGGGTCCTTTGTTAACCATCTTCGCGCAGGATCGGTTGATCGTTTTGGCTCTGCCTTGGGGTTCGGATGCGTCGCGTGCGTTTCATGGCTGGTTTGATCGGCCTCGCTCTTGGAGCGATGGCGTGGGCGGCTGGCGGCGGGGCCGACCAGAGCCTGCACCTCGCCTGCAATGACTTCCCGCCGCACAAGATCGAGCATCCGGGCAGCGACGGCCTCGCGGGATTCGACGTGGACATCATCGCCGCGGCGCTGAAGCGCTTCCACGCATCGGCCGAGATTTCCTACATGCCCTGGAAGCGCGCTTTGGAGCTGGCGGAGCGCGGCGATTATGACGGGCTCTGCTCCTGCTCCCACACCAAGGACCGCGAGGCCAAGCTGTTGTTCAGCGAGGAACTGGGCGCCGTCTCGGTCGGCCTGTTCGCCCGCTCCGAGGATGCGCTTGCCGGCGTCTCGTCGGTCGCCGATCTAAAGGGCCGCAAGGTCGCGACGGTCGGCGGCTACAATCTGGAGGCGGAACTGATCACCGCCGGCGCCCAGGTCGGGGCGACCTCGAGCGACAAGAGCGCGCTCGACATGCTGGTGGGCGGCAATGTCGACCTGCTCTACGGCTACGAGCTGACAACCCGGCATTTCATCGCGTCCGATCCGCGCTCGAGCCTGATCGCCTACAAGGAAATCCGCCGCAATCCCTACTATTTCTGCCTCAGCCGCGCCATGCCCGGCGCCGATACCACGATGCAAGGCTTCAACCGCAGCCTCGCCGAGATGGCCAAGGACGGCTCGGTCCAACGCATCCTCGACCGGTACCACGTCACGTTCCGGTAGGCGGGCTCAACAGCCATTTTTCATATTCCGCCATGCCAAGGCCAAACCTTGCCATGACGGAGAAGATAGTGCTGGATGCCACCAACAGCGACTGATGCAGCGCCGAGGTGCCGTCTTTGACCATTCGCCACGACGAGCCGCGCGAATTCGGTGCTCCGCCCAGCCTGGCGGAGATGGAATCGATCGCCTATCAGGAGTTCGAGCGCATCCCGCAGGAATTGCGCAGCCGCTGCGTCGGGGTCGCGATCCGGGTCGAGGATTTCGCCGATGACGAGATCCTGGACGACATGGGCATCGAATCGCCCTTCGACCTGATGGGGCTCTATCAAGGCATTCCGCTGACCCAGCAGAGCACGCTCGACATCCGCCACCAGCCGGACATCATCTTTCTCTATCGCCGGGCGATCCTCGACTACTGGTGCGAGGGCGCCGACGATCTGCGCGCCATCGTGCGTCACGTGCTGATCCACGAGATCGGCCATCATTTCGGGTTCTCCGACGACGACATGGAGCGCATCGAGGCACAGGTCGCGTGATCGCGTCTGGTCGCCTGATTGGGTGATTGCACGCGGACAATGAACCCCTTGGCCGGAGCGGCGCGGCGGTTCTAACATTGCCGCCGCTGCCAACCCGATAGATGGGGCAAGACATGAAACCGCACCATATTTCGAGCCATTCCTCGTCGCGCCGGCAAGTCGTGGTCGGCCTCGCCGGGCTTTCCCTCGCTACTTTGCTGGCGGACCCCGCGAAGGTCGCGAAGGCCGCCGCGTCGCTGCAGACGGTCACCACCACGACGCCCTCGGGCCGCTCGATTTCCGCGGCGCTCGCCCTGCCGGACACCAAGCCCGCCGCGGCGGTCATGCTGGTGCACGAATGGTGGGGTCTCAACGACCAGATCAAGTCGGTGGCGTCGGAGATCGCCAAGCAGGGCTACCTCGGCCTCGCGATCGACCTCTATAACGGCAAGGTGGCCGCCAAGCCTGAGGAGGCC
>DASYRS010000179.1:0-3578 GCA_036004205.1 Dongiaceae bacterium | reverse complement strand
GTGCCGGCGGAGGAGAATCTGGCGGCGCAGTCGGCGAGCAACCGGCAGGGCCGCGGCGACGTGCTGACCGGATCGGAGGCGGCGCAGGTGCTGGACCTGCTGCGCACCGACGCGACGCACGTCTACGACCACTACCTCACGATGCTGAACGAGAGCGAGGACGGGCAGAAGATCGACGAGTCGCGCCAGGGCCTGGCGCGCGAGCTGGCGCGCATGAATCTCGGGCTCAACTTCTATACCCAATGGTACTGGAAGGTGGACCTGCATAATCTCATGCACTTCCTGTCGCTGCGCGCCGACGCCCACGCCCAGTACGAGATCCGCGTCTATGCCGACGTGATGGTGGACCTGCTGAAGCGCTGGGTGCCGCTGACGGCCGAGGCGTTCGTCGAGCACCGGCTGCATGGCGTCACTTTGTCCAAGTCCGCCTGGGGCACGATCAAGCGTATGCTGGCTGGCGAGAGCGTGACGCAGGAAGCGAGCGGCCTCGGCAAGCGCGAATGGAACGAGCTGCAGGCGCTCCTGAAGGAGTAGTTTGGGCGACAAGCCGAAGCTCTATTACAACTCCGCCTGCCCGGTCTGCCGCAGCGGGATCGAACAGCACCGCGCCACGATGGACGAAAGGCTGCCGAACGGCAGCGACACCATTGCCTGGTGCGACATCGCCGCGACCCCGGAGGCGGCCGGCGAGATCGACCGCAGCGTCGACCAGATCCGCCACAGCCTGCACATGGTCGATTCCGACGGACGGTTGCTGGTCGGCGCCGACGTGGCGATCGCAATCTGGGCCATGATTCCGGGGCGGCGCTGGCTGGGGTGGCTGGTCGGCCTGCCGGGCATCCGGCAGCTTGCCCGCTGGGGCTACAATCGATTCGCCGACCGCCTGTTCGCCTTGAACAAGCGGCAGGGGCGCTGGTAGGGGCATTCGCCGGTGCCGTTGCCTGAATCAAACTAGCCTATCACGATGATAGGCGGGCAGCTTGACGTATCGCTTGCTACGGCCTATCATGATGATAGGCTGACATGGACAGGATCGCCGCCAAGAATGCAGTCAGAGCGCTTGCCTTAGGCGATCGGATTGCTTTCACGCTGCATGCCAAAAGGCGCGATCCGGCCGGCGGAAAGTTTCCGTTGACGCGCGAGCAGGTGAAGAACTGCTTGATTCATGGCGTCGTTACGGAAGGCCCGGCTCGGGACATAAAGGAGCCGGACGGCTGGAAAATGCGGATAACGAGATTTCGCGATCGGGAGAGACATGAGGTCGCTTGTGTCCTGATCGTGGAGAAGAACGTCTTGGTCGTCACAGGCTACGGCTATCGCAGGAGACAGAGATGAAGAAGCCGTATCACTATACTGAATGCGGCCTGGACTATGTGTATCTGTTGGATGGCTTCGAGGTCATCAAGACCGCCTATGGTCCGGCTGTTCAGGTGGCGAATGCCAGCAAGCTGGATCGGGCCATCGCTCTGGCCGCTGTGCGCCAGCAGAATCGGCTGACGGGTCAGGAGGTCCGGTTCCTGCGCGGTCTCCTCGACATGACTCAGGCCGAACTGGGCAATGCCCTGGGTAAGGATGCGCAGACAGTAGCGAGATGGGAAAAGGGAAAGACTGAGATTCCGCCCACGGAGGACATCGCGGTCCGCCAGATTTACCTGGAGAAGACCGGGCATCGCCAGCGATTCATCGACACCAGTCGGCGGGTGGCCGAGCTCAAGACGCGCATTGAAGAGGTGAAGTTCAAGATCAAGGGCAGGCAAGAATGGACGACGGCTACGTAAGCGACCTGCCTTGCTGTCCGGCGGAATTTTAATATAAAAACACATATACTTCTTTATCGGAAGGCGCCCGATGTCGATTCTCGCGAAGCTGCTGACCGAGTCCGAGGTCTATGGGCCCGAATATGGCGGCGGCCTCGCCAACCATCTGCCGATGGCGCTGGTGGCGCTGGACCAGATGGGCGCGACGCCTGGCCAGCTCAACGAATACCGGCGCAGCCATGCCTCCTGGCTCGAGGCGCTGCCGGCGGGCGAAGCCGCGCCGGCGGGGGCCTGGCCGTTCCGTAAGGCCGATCATGGGGCGTTTCCCGACTTGCAGGCCGATTTCCGGCAACGCATCGCGCGCGAGGGCTGGGAACCGGTGCTGCGAGCGCTGTTGCCGGAGCTGGCACCTGGATTATCGGCGGCCGCCTTTCATGGCCTCATCCGTACCGCGATGGGCGTCGTCGGCAAGCATGAGGGCGAGATCGCGGCCGGCCTGGCTTATTGGGCGGCGCATTGGCAGCGCCTGGGCGTTGCGCTCGGTGCGCCGGCAGAAACGGCGCCGTCGACCGATCCGGTGGCGTTGCTCGAACGCCTGCGCACCGATGCGCGCTTCGCCTTCGATTCGAAGAAAGCGCCGGACCTGATCGACGACGCATTGCTCGCCGTCGGTTCGCTCGGCGGTTTCGGCGAGGTGATTCATTGGCTGGATCCGGCCACGTGCAAGATCGCCGACCTGGCGCGCGCGGCCGGCGCGCTCTACGGCGCGACCGGCGATTTCACGGCCCTGCATACGGTCACCGGCACGCAGGCGGTCGCGATTCTGCTGCCTTATGTGCAGGAGCCGAAGGTCTTGTTGCCCTGGCTGTGGCAAGCCTGTGCCGCCGCTTATGTCGCGATCGGCCGTCCTGCCATTCCCGATGCCAATACGATCGAAGCCTGGCGCGCGGCCGAAACGCCGGCCTGGCCCGAGCTGCTGCGCAGTGCGCTGGCCGAGAAAGACGAGCACGCGGTGAAGCTGTGCTATTCGGCGCTGTTTCTCGGCCGCCTGACCGGTGACCGGATGTTCCGCTGGCTCGCGGCACGCGAAGTCGGCGCGCTCAAGGAGGCTGGGTTGCCGGCGTGGCGGCGATAGGTCTGCGTCGTGCTTTCTCTCCCGTCATCGCCCGGTGATGACGAAGAGAACGGGCTACTTACTGGATGACGATGCGCGGACCTTGGCGCGCCTGAGCGCCCGCGAGCTTGGCCCAGACTTTGTGCGCGATCTCGCGATAAGTGGCGGCGTGCGGTGAGTTCGGCTGGCTGACCACGATCGGCTGACCGCCGTCGGAGGTTTCGCGGATCGCGATGTCGAGCGGGATCTCCCCTAGGAAATCGACACCGAATCTGTCCGCTTCGCGGTGGGCGCCGCCATGAGAGAAGATCTCGCTGCGCTCGCCGCAATGCGGGCAGGAGAAATAGCTCATGTTCTCGATGATGCCGAGGACCGGCACATCGACCTTGCGGAACATGTTGAGGCCCTTCTTGGCGTCGAGCAGCGCGATGTCCTGCGGGGTCGAGACGATGACGGCGCCCGAGAGCGGCACGTTCTGCGACATGGTGAGCTGGGTATCGCCGGTGCCGGGCGGCAGGTCGCACACCAGCACGTCCAGTTCGCCCCAGGCGACGTCGCGCAGCAATTGCGTGATCGCGCTCATCACCATCGGGCCGCGCCAGATCATCGGCGTCTCTTCATCGATCAGGAAGCCCATCGACATCACCTTGATGCCGTGATTGGCCATCGGTTCCATGATCTTGCCGTCCTTGCTGGTCGGCTTGCCG
>DASYRS010000178.1:0-5550 GCA_036004205.1 Dongiaceae bacterium | reverse complement strand
CTGCCGGCGGAGGCTGCCAAATGAAGCTCCGCGCGCTCCGGGCCCTGCTGGCGCTGAACTACGGAATCTCGCTGCAGTACCGTGCGCAGTCGGTGCTGTGGATGATCAACGGCACGGTGCCGCTGATCATGATGCTGATCTGGCTGCAGCTCGCCAAGGGCGGCCCGATCGGCGGCTATGACGCGTCGACCTTCGCGCAATATTTCCTGTTCATGTTCCTGGCGCGGCAATCGACGCCGACCTGGGTGATCTATCTGATGGATCGCGGCGTCAAGAACGGCGAGCTCTCACCCTATCTGCTGCGCCCGATACATCCGGTCTGGCACTACGCCACCGAGCATTGGGGCGAGCTGATGAGCCGGCTGCCCATCATCCTGCCGATCGTCGCTGTCGGCATCACCATCGCCGATGCCTGGTCGTGGTCGCTGCCGGCCCATCTGCCGGCTTTCATCCTCGGCATCGCCTTGGCCTGGGTCATCAATTTCATGCTCCATCTGACGGTCGGGCTGATCGCCTTCTGGTCGGACAATGCGCTCGGCTACGACACGGTGATCTATCAGCTCTACATCATGCTGGGCGGCGTGGTGATCCCGGTCGAATTGTTTCCGCAAGCTATACAAAACGTGCTGGCCTGGACGCCGTTTCCCTACGTGCTGGATTTCCCGGTGCGGGTGATGATCGGGCGCATCTCCGGCCTTGATGTGCTGGCCGGATTCGGCATCCAGCTTTTTTGGATCGCCGCGCTCGGCGCTCTGTTCACCTGGGGCTGGCGCAGATCGTTGAGGCAATACTCGGCGGCGGGCGCATGAAGCGGCATTTGAAACTCATCCTGCTGTTCATCCGCGCGACGGTGCAGATCCAGCTCGAATACCGCTCCGGCGTGTTCGGCCGCACGCTTGCCAATATCCTCTCCACCGGCACGTCGGTGATGCTGCTGTGGGCGATGTTCCGGCAGGTGTCGTCGGTGGGTGGCTGGAGCTTCGATCAGGCTTTGGTGCTGGTCGGCATCGTGACCACCATCGAGTTCGTGGTGGAGATCTGGTTCTATCCCAGCCTCAGCAAGATCACGACCTATGTCCAGCGCGGCGAGTTCGATGTGCTGCTGATCAAGCCGGTCGCGTCGCAGTTCCTGGTCACGTTCCGCTATATGCAGGTGATGGAGTTCACCGGCCTTCTGATCGGCCTCACGGTGATCGGGACCGGCATGTATCGCGTCGGCTCCATCACACCGATCAACATCCTGCTGCTGCTGGTGTTCCTGGTGGCTTCGATCGTCATCATCTACAGCCTCTACCTTGCGCTCTCGACCCTCGCATTCTGGTTCACCCGGATCGAGGAGGTGGCGAGCATGATCTGGCTGCATTCCACCGCCGGCAATTATCCCATCACCGCTTTTCCACCCTGGGCCCGGTTCCTGTTTACGTTCGTGCTGCCGGTCGCGTTCGTGACCAACGTGCCGGCCCAGGCCGCGACCGGGCGGCTGAGCTGGGAATGGGGGCTGGGCGGGCTAGCCTTCGCGACCTTCGCGCTGACCGGTGCGTCCTGGCTGTGGAAACTGGCCATTCGGAACTACAGCAGCGCCAGCTCCTGAGGCTGGCACGAGGCTTGCGACATCTCTGTTAGCTTAATGCGGAGATGCGCGTAGATGGCCCATATTCCAGCCATCCGGCCTCGAAAGGGCACCTTGGACCGGCAATATTTGCCGGGTCGCCGCGCATGGCTGCCGCTGACGGGAGGTCGACATGGCCGCTAGCACGGTTGGCCTCGGCGCCCAGGCGGGGGGATACAACATCCGCGCCGATGTCCTCACCGGCATCCAGCAGGCCAGCGCCAATACCGGCGTCGATTTCTCCTATCTGATGGCGCAGGCGGCGAAGGAAAGCGGCTTCAACCCGGACGCCAAATCCAAGGCCTCGAGCGCGGCCGGCCTCTATCAGTTCGTGGAGCAGACCTGGCTGTCGGTCGTGCGCAAGCACGGCGCGGATTACGGCCTGGGCGATATGGCGTCCAAGATCAAGGTGGGCGGAGACGGCAAGCTGCGCGTTTCCGATCCGGCCTTGCGCAAGGAGATCCTCGACCTGCGGCGCGATCCGACCGTCGCGGCCGCCATGGCGGCGGAGCATGCCGCCGACAATCAGCAGCGCCTCGAGGCAAAGCTCGATCGCCCGGTGAAGCCGGCCGATCTCTACCTCGCGCATTTTCTCGGCCTCAACGGCGCGGTCAATTTCCTGTCCGACATGGAGCATGATCCGAACCAGGGCGCGGCCAGCGCGTGCCCAAAGGCGGCAGCCGCCAACCGTTCGGTGTTCTATCGCGCGGACGGATCGCAACGCACCCTGAAGGAAGTCTACGACCGCTTCGAAAGCCGCATGACCAGCGAGATGGCGGCCTATGACGATCTCGAAGAAACCTCGTCCGGCGCGACGATGCTCGCCGATGTCCGGTCGGCGCGCGGCCATGCCGGGGGCACGACCGGCGACAGCGCGATCTACGGCAAGGCCAATGCCGGCGGTATCCTCTCGCCGCTCATGCTCGTGACGCTGGCTTCATTGCCGACCGGCCGCGACCGCGACGACGATGTCAGCGGTCAGCGCAGCAGCCTCTTCAACCGCGCCATCATTGGCAATCCGGCGGCATAACACACGCTGTATGCCGCGCGGTGCGGCAGTGGCGGTCGTGGAGCGCAGTTGTGAGCGGCCTAATGCCGATCGACCAATTGCCGGCCCTGGTCGGTCAGCTTGCAGACCAGCCAGTCTGGTTTCAGCGGGTTGGTGAACCAGGGTTCGGCCCAGCCGTGGGCGATGCAGCTTCGCACCACGCCTTCGTGGACGCGCTGGCCCCATTCGTCGAACAAGGGCAGCTTGCCGCCCGGTTGCCGGGCGCCGCGCTCCAGCCAATGGCGCTGCGCGTCCGTCGGCCTCGCTTCCACTTCCGCGGAATGTAATCCCCTGGTCATCGCCATCCCCACGACCCTGTCCGGCGCGCACTCTAGCAAATTGCGTTGCCGAAGCAACGGCCAGGCTTCCTAGTGCTCCGCGCTGCCCCCCATTAGGCGGGGATATTCGATGGCCGGGCAATGGTCCATGACGATTTCGAGCCCGGCGGCGCGCACCTTGGCGGCGGCCGGCTCGTTCACCACGCCAAGCTGCATCCACACGAAGCGGGCGCCGATCTCGATCGCCTCCAGTGCCGGGGCGGCCGCATCCGCCGAATTGCGGAAGATGTCGACCATGTCGATCCGGCCGGTCTTGCCCTGAGGGATGTCTTTCAGGCTGGCATAGACCAGCTCGCCATTCAGGGTCTTTCCAGCGAGCACCGGATTGATCGGGATCACGCGATAGCCGCGCGACTGTAGGAAGCGCATCACGCCGTTGCTGGCGCGATGCGGCTTGTCGCTGGCGCCCACCATGGCGACGATCTTGGTCTCGGTCAGGATCTTGCGCAGGAGCGCGTCGCCGGCGTGCCTGGTCATGATCTTCAGAGTTCCAGTTTGTAGCCGAGGCGGCCCGCGAGGTCCTGGATGAACTGCCAGGCGACCCGGCCGGAGCGCGCGCCGCGCGTCACCGACCATTCATTGGCTTCGGCACGCAGCTTGGCGCGGTCGATCTTGATGCCGATCGCATCGACATAGCCTTCGACGATCGCGAAATAGGTATCCTGGTCGCAATTGTGGAAACCGATCCACAACCCGAACCGGTCGCTCAGCGACACCTTCTCCTCGACGGCCTCGGAGGGATTGATGGCGGTGGAACGCTCGTTGTCGATCATGTCGCGCGGCATCAGATGGCGGCGGTTGGAGGTGGCATAGAACAGAACATTCGAAGGCCGCCCTTCGATCCCGCCTTCCAGCACCGCTTTCAGGGATTTGTAGCTGGCATCCGCCGCATCGAACGACAGATCGTCGCAGAACAGGATGCAGCGCCGCGGCTGTGGCCGGAGGATGCCGAGCAGCTTGGGCAGGCTGGTCAGGTCCTCGCGATGGATCTCGATCAGCGCCAGCTTGTCGGCGATCTCCTCGTTGACCGCGGCATGCACGGCCTTGACCAGCGAGCTCTTGCCGGTGCCGCGCGCGCCCCACAGCAGCGCGTTGTTGGCCGGCAGTCCTTGCGCGAAGCGGCGGGTATTCTCCAGCAGGATATCCTTGGACCGGTCGATGCCGCGCAGCAGGCTGATATGGACGCGGCTGACGCTGGCGACCGGTTCCAGCCAGCCAGCCTCGGCTTGCCAGACGAAGGCATCGCCGCGGCCAAGATCGTTGCTGCGCACGGCCAGCGGCGCGATGCGGCCGAGGCTGTCCGCAATCATGCGCAGGGTGTCGAGAAGGTCCTTATCGCTCATGCAATCCCCAAGGCGGCACGACGGTGGCAGGGGCCGAGTATGCAATGACCGCAGCCCCGCCGCCAGAGGATGGACTGATGGCTGCTATTCCGCCGGTGCAAGGCTCACCGATTGGACCTGCTGAATCTCCGGTTTTATGGCGAGGCGGCGTCGGTGGTAGGCGGCCACGGAGGGCCGATGAGCGATGCTCACCACGGCGCTCTCAGCGAGGCGCTGGGTTATAAGGTCATAGACATGCCGCTCGTTCTCATCATCGAGCGCCGAGGTCGCCTCGTCCATGAACAGCCAGTCCGGCTTGTTGAGGAGCGCGCGCGCGATCGCGATACGCTGCTGCTCGCCGACCGAGAGGGTCATTGACCAGTTCTCGTCGTCATCGAGGCGGTTCACCAGATGCGGCAGGTGCACGTCTCCTAGCGCGGCTTTGATCTGATCGTCGGTGAAGGTGCCGGATTCGCTAGGGAAGGCGACCGCTTCGCGCAGTGTCCCGAGCGGCAGATAGGGCTTCTGCGACAGAAACAGCACGCGCGCGCCCTTCGGGATACGCAGCTTGCCTTTGGCGAACGGCCACAGGCCGGCAAGCACGCGGAACAAGGTCGTCTTGCCGCTGCCCGACGGGCCGGAGATCAGCACCTTGTCGCCGCGCGGAATCTCGATGTCGACATCGTGCATCAGCGTGCGTCCGGTCGGCACGGCGATATCGGAAACGGAGAGGTTGACGGCGGGCACATCCTGACGTTCGACCTCCAGTATCTCCTGCCGTGCATCGGCTTCCGCACGCTCAAGCGCCTCGACAAACGTGACAAGACGGTTGGTCGTCGCTTTCCAGATGGCCAGATTCTGGAAGAGAGAGATGAACCAAGAGAGAGAGTCTTGGACGCGGCTGAACGCTCCCGCGACTTGAAAAACGGTCCCAAAGTCAATCGCGCCAGCGAAGTATCGCGGTGCCGTAACGAGGTACGGGAACAGAGTCGTGAAGTTATCGTAGAAGCTCACGAACCAGTTCAACCGCTTGCCGACGATCATTAGCCTCCACGTGTTGTTCCAGACCTTCATAAATGAGACATTGAGGCCGTCGTGCTCCCGCGCTTCGCCGGAGTATAAGGCGATGCTTTCCGAATTCTCTCGGATTCGAATCATCCGGAAGCGGAAGTCCGCGTTGAATCGTTGCTGTTCGAAATTTGCCTTCACGAGCGGCTTGCCAATCCAATATGT
>DASYRS010000177.1:0-5032 GCA_036004205.1 Dongiaceae bacterium | reverse complement strand
GCGGCGAAGGCGGGGTCGCGCTGCTGCGCGGCGTCCGGCGGAAATGGGCCGGGGCTGATGGCGTTGACCCGGATGCCCTGTGGCGCCAGATGGACTGCGGCATAGCGAGTGTATTGCAGCAAGGCGGCCTTGGCGGCGCCGTAATGCGGCGGATTGTTCATGCCCGACTGGCCATAGATCCGGGGGTCCGGACTCACCATGCCGTACATCGACGCGATATTGATGACCGAGGCATCGCCGCCGGTCTGGACGGCGGCGCACAGCAGGTCGTGGGCGGCGTTGACCAGTTCAGCCGCGGCCGCCACCGCGATCTCGATCGCGTTCACGTAGTCGCTGACCTTGCTGTTGGTCATCACGCCCGGACGCCCGGCATAGGCGTTGTTGATCAGCACATCCAACTTGCCGTGGCGTTTCTTCAGGTCGGCGACCAGGGACTTGATGTCTTCCGCCATGGTGACGTCGCTGGCGACCGCCTCCGCCGACAGCCCGCGATCTGTCAAACGCCGGGCGAGGCCGACCAAGGTCGTCCGCGTCCGCCCCAGGATGCAGACATGGCCGCCGGCTTCGGCCAGGGCCGTCGACATGGCCGCGCCGAGATGGCCGGCACCGCCGGTCACTAGGCACACCTTGCCGTCGAGGCGGAACAACGCCTTGCCGGTACGGGAGATGGAAGGCTGGTCTGCGGGATTCATCAAGCGGCCGGCATCGGCGATTCGGTCAAAACATCCAGAAGGTTGGCGGGCACCAGCATGGCGGCTTCGGCAGCCCTCATCAAGAGTTGGCGGTAACCGGCTCAAATTGCTTGCGAATGGACGGGAAACGCACCCAAACTGGCGGGGCGGAAACAGTCAGGGGGACGACATGCTCAAAGAATTCCGGGACTTCGCGATGCGCGGCAATGTCATCGACCTTGCCATCGGTATCATCATCGGCGCGGCCTTTACCACCGTAGTGAACTCGCTGGTCAAGGACATCATCATGCCGCCGATCGGTTTCATCATGAACGGCATCGATTTCTCCAACTTCTTTGTCGTGCTCAAGGGCGACGAGTATCCGTCCTTGAAAGCGGCACAGGATGCCGGCGCCGTGACCGTCAATTACGGCGTCTTCATCAACGCCTGCATCAACTTCCTGATCGTGGCATTCGCGGTCTTCATCCTCGTGAAGCAGGTCAACCGGTTCCGCAAACAGGCTCCGGCCGAGCCGCCGGCACCGAGCGCCAGCGAGAAGCTGCTGATGGAAATCCGCGACGCGCTGAAGCAGGGGCGGTAGCTCACCAGTCATCTCGGGTTGCATATTGTATCCAATTGGGGCAGATAACCGCCGGATGGCAGCCTTGCGGTAAGATCGGTCATGGCCAAGTTCACCTTCAGTTGCGTCGACGCCCATACCTGCGGCAACCCGGTGCGCGTGGTGATGGGCGGCGGGCCGCTTCTCACCGGCGCAAGCATGAGCGAGCGGCGCCAGCATTTTCTGGCTGAGTTCGACTGGATCCGCACTGGCCTGATGTTCGAGCCGCGCGGCCACGACATGATGTCCGGCAGCATCCTCTATCCGCCGACCCGCGCCGATTGCGACATCGGCATCCTGTTCATCGAGACCTCCGGCTGCCTGCCGATGTGCGGGCACGGCACCATCGGCACCGTGACGGTGGCCGTGGAACAGGGGCTGGTGCGCCCTAAGACGCCGGGCGTGCTGCGATTGGAGACGCCGGCGGGGTTGGTGATCGCGGAATATGAGCAAAAGGGTGAATACGTCGAATCCGTACGCCTGACCAACGTGCCGGGCTTCCTGCATTCGACTGGGCTGGAAGCGGAGTGCCCTGGAATTGGAACGATCAAGGTCGACGTGGCGTACGGAGGAAACTTCTACGCCATCGTGGAGCCGCAGGCGTGCTATCGCGACATGGCGGATTTCACCGCCGGCCAACTGGTGCAGATGAGCCCGGTGCTGCGCAAGAACCTCAACGCCAAATACACCTTCCAGCATCCCGAGAACCCGACCATCAAGGGGCTCAGCCACATCCTGTGGACGGGAGCGCCGAAAGCGCCGGGCGCGCACGCACGTAACGCCGTGTTCTACGGCGACAAGGCGATCGACCGCTCGCCCTGCGGGACCGGCACGTCGGCGCGCATGGCGCAGCTGGCCGGCAAGGGCAAGCTCAAGGTCGGCGATGATTTCGTGCACGAGAGCATCATCGGCAGCCTGTTCAAGGGCCGCGTCAAGGAAGCCGCCAAGGTCGGCAATTACGAGGCGATCGTGCCCTCGGTCGAGGGCTGGGCCCGCATCACCGGCTACAACACCATTTTCATCGACGACCGCGACCCGTACAAGCACGGTTTCCAGGTCATTTAGCACTGGGCGTCCATTCGGCTTGAACCCTTCCGCCCGCGTCCGTAATCTGCGGCGCAAAGGCGGCGGCCGCGTCGCTCACAAGAATCGCATGACAGGGGCGCCCCATGCCGATGACCTACCCGGAATTCCCGCAGCTGTTCGTGATGGATCACCCGCTGATCCAGCACAAGCTCAGCATGATGCGCGACAAGAAGACACCGACCATCCTGTTCCGCCAGCTCTTGAAAGAGATCTCGCTGCTCATGGGCTACGAGATCACCCGCAGCCTGCCGATGACGACGGTGCCGATCGAGACACCATTGACGACATTCGACGCGCCGATCCTGGAGGGCAAGAAGGTCGCGGTGGTACCGATCCTGCGCGCCGGCCTCGGCATGGCGGACGGGTTGCTGGAGCTGGTGCCGTCAGCGCGTGTCGGCCACGTCGGGCTTTATCGCGATCACGATACCAAGCGGCCGGTCGAGTATTTCGTGAAGCTGCCGGACCCCGAGGGTCGCATCTTCATCTTGGTCGATCCGATGCTGGCGACCGGCCATTCCTCCGCCGCGGCGGCGGACACGCTCAACAAGCGCGGAGTCAGCGACGACAATATCCGCATGATGGTGCTGGTGGCGGCCCCGGAAGGCGTGCGCGTGTTCCACAAGGCGCACCCGAAGATCCCGGTCTATGCCGCGGCGCTGGATTCGCACCTGAACGAGAATGCCTACATCGTGCCGGGGCTGGGCGATGCGGGCGATCGCCTGTTCGGCACGAAGTGAGGGGACCATGCCGGATTTCATCCTGTCGATCGACCAGGGAACGACCTCGACCCGCGCGATCCTGTTCGACCTGAAGGGCGAGCAGCAGGCGATCGCGCAGAAGGAGCTGCCGCAGATTTTCCCGCAGGCGGGCTGGGTCGAGCACGATCCCGAGGAGATCTGGCGTGCGGTCCAGCAGGTTTGCCGCGAAGCCATGGCCAAGCGGCCGGCCGGCGGCGTGCGCGCCATCGGCATCACCAACCAGCGCGAAACCACGGTGGTGTGGGACCGCAAGACCGGCAAGCCGATCCACAACGCCATCGTGTGGCAGGACCGGCGCGGCGCGACGCTGTGCCGTAAGCTGATCGACGATGGCTGGGAGCCCAAGATCCAGGCCAAGACCGGGCTGCTGATCGATTCCTATTTCTCCGCGACCAAGGTGCGCTGGATGCTGGACCAGGTGCCGGGCGCGCAGGAAGCGGCCGAGCGCGGCGAGTTGGCCATGGGCACCATCGACAGCTTCGTGCTGTGGCGCCTGACCGGCGGCAAGGTGCACGCGACCGACGTGACCAACGCCTGCCGCACCATGCTGTTCAACATCCACACGATGGATTGGGACGAGGAGCTGCTCGGACTCTTCAAGGTGCCGAAGAGCATGCTGCCGAAAGTGCTGGAATGCGCCGACGAATTCGGCACCAGCACGACGGAGTCCATCGGAGCCACATTGCCGATCGCCGGCATCGCGGGCGATCAGCAGGCGGCGCTGATTGGGCAGGCGTGTTTCCAGCCCGGCATGATCAAGAGCACCTACGGCACCGGCTGCTTTGCGCTGCTCAACACCGGCAACAAGGCGGTGGCGTCGAAGAACCGGCTGCTGACGACGGTTGGCTACAAGATCAAGGGCGACCTCGCCTATGCCAACGAAGGCAGCATCTTCGTTGCCGGCGCGGCCGTGCAATGGCTGCGCGACGGGCTGAAGCTGATCCACCAGGCGGGCGAGACCGAGGCGCTGGCGCGCTCCATCGCCGGCACCAATGGCGTCTATCTGGTGCCGGCCTTCACCGGCCTCGGCGCGCCGTACTGGGACCCGACCGCGCGCGGCGCGATCCTCGGCCTCACGCGCGACACCGGCATCGCGGAGATCGTGCGCTCCGCGCTCGAAGCCGTGTGCTACCAGACCCGCGACCTGATGACCGCGATGGCCGGCGATGCCGGCGCGGTGACCAGCAGGCTGCGCGTCGATGGCGGCATGGTGCGCAACGACTGGGTGATGCAGTTCCTGTCCGACATCCTCAATGTGCCGGTGGAGCGGCCGGTGGTGACGGAGACGACGGCACTAGGCGCCGCCTATTGCGCCGGGCTCGGCACCGGCCTGTTTTCATCGGTGGAAGAAGTGGCCGGCAACTGGCAGAGCGACCGGGTCTTCAGGCCCGCGATGAAGAACGAGCAGCGCGAGCAGCTCTATGCCGGCTGGCGCGCAGCGGTGAAAAGGGTCCAGAGCTAGAGCGGGAAAGTACCGCTCTAGACAGCCGTATGCATCGCTGACAACCACGCGCCGTCGACCTCGGTCAGTGCGTGGGTCGATCTGCCGTTCAGTGTCTTGCCGGCATTCGGGCCGGAGCCCGACGCGGTGAACGCGCCGGCAACCAGCACCATTCCGCCGACCGCGCGCGCATGGACCGGCTGGATGTCGATCCTGGTCCAACCGTGATTGAAAAGCGCGGCCAGAGCCTGCGCGATTTCCGAGCGGCCGATTGCCGTCGCGGCGCCGACCAGCATGCTGTCCAAGGTATATAGCCTGGCGGTGGCGGCTGGCCCCTCGGTATTCCAGCTCTTCGCCCAGCGGGCAGCGTAGTCGGCAGCGATCTCGTCCGGAGTCATGATTCCATCTCGCGTTCCTGGCGACCGCGAAACCGATAGCATGGAAATGGGATGCGGTT
>DASYRS010000176.1:0-3417 GCA_036004205.1 Dongiaceae bacterium | reverse complement strand
GCCTACGGCGAGGGCGGCCTGGTCTCGACATCGGATGCCGCGCTGGCGCACAAGATCCGCATGCTGCGCGACTGGGGCCAGGATCGCAAATACCATCACGCCATCAAGGGCCTCAACTACCGCATGGATGGCGTCCAGGGCGCCATCCTCGATGTGAAGATGCGTCACGTCGAAGCCTGGACCGAAGCGCGCCGGAAGGTGGCGCGGCTGTATGACAAGGCGCTCGCGGGCATTCCAGGGGTCGTCCTGCCGGTCGAGCGCCCGGGGCGGCGCCACGTCTGGCATGTCTACGGGATCCGCGTGGATGCCGCGCGGCGGGATCAGATCGCCAAGGCGCTGAACGATTCCGGCATCGCGACCAACCTGCACTATCCGATCCCGGTCCACCTGCAGCCCGCTTTCGCGGAACTGGGGCATGGCCGGGGCGATTTCCCGATCGCCGAACAACACGGCGCGGCGGAACTGTCGCTGCCGCTGTTCCCGGAAATGACGGCGCAACAGGTCGACGAGGTCGCGGCGGCGTTGCGTTCCGTCACCGCCAAGGTCGCGGCGTGAGCCTCGGCGATCTGCACGTCGTCGTCACCGGCGGCGGCGGCTTCATCGGAAACGAAGTGACGCGGCAGCTGCTGGCGCGGGGCGCCCGCGTTTCGGTGATCGACAATTTCGTCAACGGCAAGATGGAGAATCTCGCCGATCTCGATCCGGCGCGGCTGAACGTTGCGCGCGTCGACGTTCGCGACCTGGAGCGCGTCGCTCCGATCTTCCGCGACGCCCAGCTCGTGCTGCATCTTGCCTGCCTCGGCGTGCGCCATTCCTTGCATGCCCCGCTTGAGAATCACGACGTCAACGCGACCGCCACCTTGCGGCTGCTGGAACTGGCGCGGGCCTCCGGCGTGCGGCGGTTCCAATATGTCTCGACCTCCGAGGTGTACGGAACGGCACGCTCGGCGCCCATGACGGAGGATCATCCGACCTTCCCCCTGACGGTCTATGGCGCGTCAAAGTTGGCGGGAGAGCGCTACACCGACGCCTATTGGCAGACCTGGAAATATCCGACCAGCATCGTCCGGCCGTTCAACGCCTTCGGCCCCCGGTCGCATCACGAAGGCGACAGCGGCGAAGTCATTCCGAAGTTCATGCTGCGGGGCATGGCAGGCCTGCCGCTGGTGATCCATGGCGACGGCACGCAGACCCGCGACTTCACCTTTGTCAGCGATACCGCGGGCGGAATCATCGAAGCGGCCTTGACGGACAAGACGATCGGCCAGACCGTCAATCTCGGCAGTGGCCGGGAAGTGACCATCCTCGAGCTGTCCGGCCTCATCGGAACGGTTCTGGGCGGCCGCAACGTCCAGGTCCAACACGGCCCGGACCGTCCCGGCGACGTCCGGCGCCTGATTGCGGATTCCGCCAAGGCCAAGGGTCTCTTCGGATTCCAGCCGCAGGTCAGCTTGCGCGATGGCCTTGCCCTTCTGCGGGATTGGTATCAGGCCTCCGGCCGCAGCGTGGAAGAACTGCTGCGGGACGAGCGGTCGGTGAATTGGACCGCGCCTAGCGCTTGAACTTCTCGTCTCTGCTGTCGCCGAGCACCTTTGCCGGATTGCCGCCGACGATCGCGAAATCCGGCACGTCCTTCGTCACGACCGCGCCCGCCGCGACCAATGCGGAGCGACCGATCGTGATGCCGCACAGGATGGTCGCATTCGCGCCAATCGATGCGCCCGCCTTGACCACGGTCGGCGTCACGGTCCAATCGTCCACCGCCTTCAGGCTTCCGTCATCGTTGACCGCGCGCGGAAAGAGATCGTTGGTGAAGCAGGCGTGCGGGCCGATGAAGACGCCGTCTTCCACCGTCACGCCTTCGGGGATGAAGGCGAAGGCTTGGATCTTGCAGCGCTTGCCGATCACGACGCCTTTTCGAATCTCGACGAAGGCCCCGATCTTGGTCTCATCGCCGATCTCGCAGCCGTAGAGATTGACCAGATCGGGCTGATAGATGGTCGCGCCCCGGCCGAGCTTGACGTCATCCTTGATCATGAGGGCTCCTTGCAGGGGGCCGGCGTCAATTCAGTGTGGTCGGCGGAGCCATAGGTCGCTTCGATGATGAAGCGGGGGCGCTTCCTGGCTTCGCTCAAGGCGCGCCAGAGGTATTCGCCGCTGATCGAAGACTGGATCATCAGCAGGCCGCCCAGGATCAGCACAACGACCATCAACGTCGTCCAGCCTTCGACCGGAGCGCCGGTCCACCAGTTGAAGATCAGCACCGGCAGGTAGACGAGGCCCAGCAGCGCCAGCACCACGCCCGCCGCCGCCGCGAGCCTGATGGGCAGCATCGAGAACGAGACGATCGTATCGATCGCCATCGTGACTTGCTTGGCGAGGGTCCAGCCCGATTTTCCACTGAGGCGCGGCTGCCGCACATATTCCACGGTCGCCTGCCGGAATCCCATCCAGGCGACGAGCGCGAACAGGCTGAAATTCGATTCGCCCGTCTGCTTCAGCGTGTCGATCACCCGCCGGTCGATCATGAAGAAATCGATGCCTTCCGACGGCATTTCCTTGTTCCCGACCACCCGCTTGAGCAGGCGATGATAGAAGCTGGCAAGCACCTTCTTGCTCGTGGCATCGCCCAGTCTCTGGCTCCGCTTGGCCCAGATCACCTGCGCACCCTCGCGCCAACGGTCCAGCATCTCCGCGATCACCAAGGGCGGGTCCTGGAGATCCGCCGCCAAGGTCGCGGCGACGGCCCCGTGGCACAGCGAGAGCCCGCAATAAAGGGCGGAATGGGAGCCGAAGTTGCGCGAAAGCCGCACGCCGCGAACGCGAGGATCGGCCTGCGCAAGCTGGGCGATGACGTTTGGCGTGTCATCCGACGAATGATCGTCGACGATGATCCACTCCCACTGCGGAATGCGGCCATCGGCCAGCGCCTTGATCTGTTCGTACACGGCGGGGAGATTGCGTGCTTCATTGTACGCCGGTGAAACAACGCTCAGCATGCTCTCCCCCATCTCGCCCCCTCTCGGAACCGGCCCTGCCATCAAGGTATAGCGGCACCTCGGGAGAGAAACAACATTTGGCCGGGTTCGCCGCCTTGCGGGAGATCGCTCGCCGACGCGCTGCGTGCGCATCCGGCCGCGGCTTCCGGACGCTGGGCTACTTCAGGATTTGCGGGCGGGACATCGGCGCTATTGCGGGACCGGGCACCACTCTGGCCTTGGCGACTCGCTTGGTCGCCGGTCCCAGCAGCAAGTAGAAGGTGTAGCCGCAGACGATGCCGTAGAGGATGTTCCCTTCGATCGTCCAGTGCGGCATCGTCGCCATGTTCAGCAGCAGGAAGCTGGCATGCGCCGCCAGCAGCTTGCCCTTCGGCCCTTCCTTCACCCGCAATGCGGCGATGAACATGGAAGACCACAG
>DASYRS010000175.1:0-6346 GCA_036004205.1 Dongiaceae bacterium | reverse complement strand
CCTGCTGAAGGAAGCAGGCATCGCCGAAGGCACGGAAGTGACCTCCATCGGCCTTGCCGGCAGCGCCGACGAGACGGCGATCCTCTCCACCATCCAGCAGATGTGGTCGCAGGTCGGCGTCAAGCTGAACATCGAGTATCTGGACAACGCCACCCGGACCGCACGCTATCGCGCAGCCGACTTCCAGATGCGCGTGGCGGCCTGGACCGACGACATCAACGACCCGAGCGAGATCACGTCCTATTTCGCCTATTTCCCCAACATCGAATCCCTGCATGGCGGCTGGCAGGACAAGGCCGTCGACGATCTGTTTGTGAAGTCGCAGACTGAGATGGACGCAGCAAAGCGGGCTGAAATGTATGCGACGATCCAGAAGACCTACATCGAGTCTGCTCCGATCTTCTTTCTCTATGAATCGCCATATCCGGTGGCTCTCCGGAAGAATGTGAAGGGCTTCAATCAGATTCCACTCGGCAACAATATTTTTGCCGGCGCCTATCTGGAATAGAGATTTGAGGCGATCGCACGGGCCGAGCTTGCTTCGGCCCGTGCTCCGTGTTTCTGTGCGCTAGATGACAGGGCAGCGTTTCATCGGGCCAACCCGCGAGGTCGCTTGAATCTGAATTATGTCATGGTCAGGTTGGTGCAGATCGTGCCAACCTTCTTCCTGATCATGGTGGTCATCTTCGTGCTGGCGCGCCTGCTGCCGGGCGATCCGACCAGTGCGATCCTAGGCATCCGCGCGACCGACGAGGCCGTCAACCGCATCAACGCCGAGCTCGGACTCGATCGCTCGATCCCAGTGCAATTCTGGTTCTTCCTGCAACATTTCGTGCAAGGCGATCTCGGCGATTCCATCGTCCTCAAAGTGTCCGTGATGCAACTGATCGTGGAGCGGTTGCCAGTCACTGTGTTCTTGACCGGTTTGGCCGCATTGCTGTCGATCATTATCGCGATTCCGACCGCCATCATCAGCGCCATCAAGCGCGATTCCCTGCTCGACAACGGCATCCGCGCGTCGTTCCAGGTTGGGCTTTCCATGCCGGTTTTCTATGTCGGCATCCTGCTGCTCACCTTCCTTGCCGCCCAGCTCGGCTGGTTCCCAGTCGGTGGGTTCGGCAATACGTTCCTGCAACACCTGTACCATCTGTTCCTGCCGGCCTTGACCTTGGCGTTCAGCTTGTCGGCCGTGTTGATGCGCAACCTGCGCAGCAGCATCATCGACGTGCTGGACGCGGAATATGTCGATTTCGCTCGCGCCAAGGGCCTGCGCAACCGCTTGGTTCTCACTCGCCATGTGCTGCGCAACGCCCTCATCTCGACCGTTACCTTGTTCGGGCTCAATATCGGTTTCCTGCTGGGCGGCGCGGTCATCACGGAAACGGTGTTTGCGATTCCCGGCGTCGGCCGCCTGATGATCGATTCGATCTATGGCCGCGATTATCCGGTGCTGCAGGGCCTGACCATGGTGCTGGCGCTGATCGTCTCTGTGGTCTTTCTCATCACCGATTTGGTCGAAGCCAGCCTCGATCCGCGGGTGGGGCGGGAATGACGTTCCTCGCCCTGACCATGCAGAATGTGACCCGCCCGCGCTGGACGCTGGTAGTCGGGTCGGTAAGTCTGCTCGTGATGGTCTTGATCGCGATCGTGCCGCAGGTCTTTGCACCGTTCGATCCAATTGTCATGGACTACACCGCTATCATGCAGTCGCCGAGCGCGGCGCATTGGTTCGGCACCGACAATTTCGGCCGGGACATGTTTTCCCGCGTCATTTGGGCGACCCGCGTCGACATGCAGATTGCAATCGTCTCGACCCTGTTCCCGATCGTCTTTGGCACCATTGTCGGCATCCTCACTGGCTATTACGGCGGCTGGCTGGATGCGATCTTTGGCCGGATCGTCGATTTGACGGTGACATTCCCGTTCTTTGTCATCGTGATCGCCATTGTCGCGGTGCTCGGTCCCGGCCTCCTCAACATGTATATCGCGATCGCCGTCATCAATTGGGTGTTCTATGCCCGGTTGATCCGTGCCGAGATCCGGGTGCAGAAGCAAACCGACTATGCCGCCGCCGCCCGCGTGCTCGGCTATAGCGAACGGCGCCTCGTCCTTCGCCATCTGTTGCCCAACGCCATCACGCCGGTGCTGGTCTATTGGGTGACGGACATGGCCCTCAGTATCCTCCTGGGATCGAGCCTCGGTTACCTCGGCCTCGGCGCGCAGCCGCCGACGGCGGAGTGGGGTGTCCTGATAGCCGATGGCAAAAACTTCATGAACACCGGCTGGTGGATGTCGGTCTTCCCCGGCATCGCCATCGTCATCGCCGGCGTTTCCTTCAGCATGTTCGGCGATGGCCTCGCCGATCTGTTCCGGAAGCGCCGATGAACGGCGCGCCGCAGATGCCGGAGCCGCTGTTGTCGGTGCGTGGTCTGCGGGTCGCGTTTGGGACACCGCGCCATGAGCTGGTCGCCGTCGATGGCGTCGACTTCGATGTGCGTCGAGGCGAAGTGCTGGGGCTTGCCGGCGAATCCGGTTCGGGCAAGAGCCTGACCCTGCGCGCCATCCTGCGCCTGGTCAAGCCGCCGGCGCGGATCAGCGGCCAGGTGCTGTGGCGCGGCCGCGATGTCCAGCGCATGACCGAGCCGGAGGTGCGCGGCGTGCGGGGCGGAGAGATCGCGATAATCTTCCAGGAGCCGATGAGCGCACTCAACCCCGTCCTCACCGTCGGCGCGCAAATCCTGGAGAATCTCGAGGAGCACACCGATCTCGATGCAGCGGCGCGGCAGGCCCGCGCGATCGAGTTGCTCGATCTGGTCGGCATTCCGGCCGCCGGGTCGCGGATCGACGACTATCCCCATCAATTCTCCGGCGGCATGCGCCAGCGCGCGATGATCGCGATCGCGCTGGCTTCGAATCCGAAGCTCCTGCTGGCGGACGAGCCGACGACCGCGCTGGACGTGACGATCCAGGATCAGATCCTGAAACTGATCCTGCGCCTGCGGCGGGACCTCAATATGAGCATGGTGCTGGTGACGCACGATCTCGGCGTCATCGCCCAGACCTGCGACCGGCTGGCGGTGATGTATGCGGGCCGCGTGGTCGAGGCAGGACCGGTCGCCGATATCTTTGCGCAGCCGCGCCATGCCTACACGCTGGGCCTGCTCAACTCGGTTCCGCGCGGCGGGGCGCTGCGCCAGCCCCTGAGTTCCATAGCCGGCCAGCCGCCGCTCTTGTCGGATCGGTTGACGGGCTGCGCGTTCGCGCCGCGCTGCCCATTCGTCGTGCCGGAATGCGGCGCGGGCAAGCCGCCGCTGACCTCAATCGCGCCGATGCACGACACGGCTTGCCTGCAGCATCGCAAGGTCGGTCAGCGATGAGCGCCGGTCCGCAATCCGCGGCGATCATGCAGGTCGACGACCTGCACATGGCTTTCAAGCGGCCGCGTTCGACCTTCGATCGGCTGACCGGCAAGCCCATGCGGATCGTTCACGCGCTGAACGGCGTCAGCTTCCAGGTGGCGCGCGGGGAGACGCTCGGCATCGTTGGCGAATCCGGGTGCGGCAAGTCCACGCTCGCGCGGTGCCTGGTGCGGCTGTACGAGCCGCTGGCGGGCCGCATCCGCTATGACGGGCTCGACGTGCTGAAGCTGCAGGGCAAAGCGCGGCGCGAATACAATCGCCGGGTCCAGATGGTGTTCCAGGACCCCTATGGCTCGCTCAATCCCAGGATGACAGTGCGCCAGACGCTGGCCGAGGCGATCAGCTTCCATCGCCTGCGCGAAGGCACGGCGGTGGCGGCCCGCGTCAGCGAGCTGCTGGGCCTGGTGAGGTTGCCCAACGATGCGGCGGACCGCTATCCGCACGAATTCAGCGGCGGACAAAGGCAACGGATCGGCATCGCGCGCGCTCTGGCGGTCGAGCCGGATTGCCTGATCGCCGACGAGCTGGTCTCCGCGCTCGACGTGTCGGTGCAGGCGCAGATCATCAATCTGCTGCTGGAGCTGCAACAGAAGCTGCATCTGACGGTTCTGTTCATCGCGCACGATCTGCGCCTGATCCGCCATATCTCCCATCGCGTGGCGGTCATGTATCTGGGATCGATCGTCGAACTGGCCGAGACCGAAACCTTGTTTAATTCGCCCGCCCATCCTTATACGGAGGCGTTGCTGAAGGCGGCACCGGAGCTGGATCCGGCGCGGCGCTCCGTGATCGATGCCGTGCGCGGGGAATTGCCCAGCCCGCTCGCCTTGCCGGTCGGCTGTCCGTTCCATCCGCGCTGCCCCTATGCGATGGATCGCTGCCGCGGCGAGCGCCCGGTTCTGAGGCCGCGGGGCGAAAAGCATGAGGCGGCCTGCCACCTGCACGACGGGGCACTGGCATCGGCGGCACGGACCGGAGAAGAGTTGGCTGCGCTGGCGCGCCAACGATCCAGCGCGTGATGCGGAAGCCCGCCAGCCTCGGAGACGCTTCGTGACCATTGCCCTTCTCAACGAACGCATCGGCGTGATCAACGATCTGCTGACCACGGTCAATCTGCTGGTCTGGGATTCCCGCACCATGATGCCGCCGGGAGGCGCGACGGCGCGCGGCCGGCAGATCGCGACCTTGACGCGGCTGGCGCGCGATCTGGCCTGCGATGACGAGATGCTGCGCCGGCTCGAATCGGCCGAACGCGCGGTGGCAATCGCCGGCGCCGATGAGACGGATCGCGCCGCGGTCGGCCAAGTGCGAGAGGCTGTCGAGGCGCACCGCCGCATACCGGCCGAACTGGTGGAACGCCGCGCCCTTCTGCAGGCCGCCGCCACGCCGGCCTGGGCCGAGGCGCGCACGACCGGCGAATTCGCGAAGTTCGAGCCGTTCCTGGCCGAGACCATGACCCTGGCGCGGGCGCTGGCCGACGCTCTCGGCTGGCGGGACCACCCTTACGATGCGCTGCTCCGGTTCTATGAGCCAGGTGAAACGCTGTCGGGCTTGCGAGCGCTGTTCGACACGCTGCGCCAGGGATTGAAGCCGATCCTCGATGCGGCGGTCGCGCGGCCGAAGCCACGCGATGTGCTGACCGGCGCCTTTCCATTCGCCGACCAGATGGCCCTGTGCTCACGTCTTGCCGCCGCGATCGGCTACGATTTCGGGCGCGGGCGCCTCGACCCCACGATCCATCCGTTCGAGATCTCCTTCACGCGCGAGGATGTGCGCATCACCACGCGGGCGAAGCCGAAGCATATCGGCCAATCGATCTTCGGGACGCTGCATGAATCCGGCCATGGACTGTACGAGCAGAATGTCGCGCCCGCCTTCACGCGGACGATCTTCGCGACCGACCTGCTCGGCCTCTATGCGGTCGGCGGCACCAGCTACGGCGCGCATGAATCGCAATCCCGCCTGTTCGAGAACCACGTCGGCCGGAGCGAGACGTTCTGGCGCAGATGCTATCCGGACCTGGTCGCGGCATTTCCGGTCTTCGCCGACGTGAAGCTGCCTGAGTTCCTGGCCGCCATCACACAGGTCACGCCCGGGTTCATACGGACCGACGCCGACGAGGTGACCTACGACTTCCATGTCATGATGCGCGTGGAGATCGAGGCCGGCCTGGTCGGCGGGGAGCTCGCCGCCCGCGATGTGCCCGAAATCTGGCGCCAGCGGATGCGCGACAATCTCGGCCTTGAGGTGCCGAGCGATCGCGAGGGCTGCCTGCAGGACGTGCACTGGTCGGCCGGCCTGGTCGGATCGTTCTGCACCTACACCGTCGGCAACATCATGGCCGCGCAGCTCTTCGATGCGGCGCGCGGCAAGGCGCGGGATGCGATGGATGCATTGGAGCGGGGGGATGTCGGCCCGCTCTCCGCCTGGCTGAGGGACGCGGTCTGGCGCCATGGCCGCCGCTACCGGCGCGACGAGATCCTGACCATGGCGACCGGCCGCGGGCTGGATACCGCTCCCTATCTGCGCCATCTGGCGGAACGGTATGTGAATTAGTACCGGGCATAACGTCCCGATGGAAAAGACGGGCGCGGCGTGCGAGGATTCCTGCGCAACGATCGTTCGCGGATGGAGCGCAGAATGTCCCAGTCACGCAAGACACCGGCCGAACTCCGGAGCGCGCGTTGGTTCGCGCCCGACGATCTGCGCGGCTCCACCCACCGCTCCCGCTTCATGCAGATGGGATACGGGCCGGAGGATTGGCGCGGCCGGCCGGTGGTCGCCATCATCAACACCTGGTCCGACATCAATCCCTGCCACGCGCATTTCAAGCAGCGGGTCGAGGATATCAAGCGCGGCGTGATGCATGCCGGCGGCCTCCCGATCGAGCTGCCAGCGCTTTCTCTGGCGGAAACCTATGTGAAGCC
>DASYRS010000174.1:0-8200 GCA_036004205.1 Dongiaceae bacterium | reverse complement strand
TTCCTTCGCTCCGCGGACAATTGATTGGGAGTGAGCCTCATTGGGGAAGGTACAATATGGCCGAACGTTACGCGCGCCCTACCGATGATATGGCGCCTCTGGTAGGCAAAGCGACGATTGCGTGGAATGATCTGCAATTTGCCATGCTATCCATCTTCTTCACAGTCCTCCCATGCCCGAGAGAGCTATCCGAGACGTTGTTCTTTTCGATAAAGAGTGACCGCGCTCAGCGCGAGATGGTTAGAGCGGCGGTGGAATATGTGGTCACACCGATAGATGCCACGTTAGCGAAGAAGATCACTGACGTCTTCGTCAAGATCGAAAAGAAACAGTACAAGCGCCGTAATTCAGCGGTTCATGCAATGTGGATGATCCGCTTGGAGAATCAAGAGCCTGCGATCTATCAAGAGAAAGATCACCTTAGCAAGAAGGGCAGCCTAAAGGAAATCAAGAAAGAGCTTGAAACAATGACAGTGGACTTCATGGAGATAGCCAACGATCTGTTTGAGCATAAGCACGCTCTTTGGCACTTGCTCAAATTCGGGAAAAAGCGGCCTAGTTAGGTTGCCACTCCTTGGCCGCCATGTAATCTCTGCCGCCGGTTGTGGGCGGCGCCATCTTCCTAGACTGGCTTGAGTTTGCCGCGATCGCTCGACGACAACTCGACCGCGATTGGATATCCGGTTCCGACATCACCACTGACGAGCACAACGCCCATTACGCCGGCTTTGCGGATGAGGTTGCCTTCTGCGTCGCTGTCGAGCGTGGCCTGCATCAGGCCCGCTTGGAAGCGGTCGAGCTGGGCGCAGGGGTTGCGCAGGCCGGTCAGCTCGATCACCGCTTGGCCGATCAGCAATCGTGTGCCGGTGGGGAGGCCGAGAAGGTCTATGCCGCGCGTCGTGATGTTCTCGCCCATGTCGCCGGGCTTCACGGTGAAGCCCTTGGCGGCGAGTTCGTCGTGCAGCTCGGCGTGGATCAAATGCACCTGGCGCAGGTTGGGCTGGGTCGGGTCGCGGGCGACGCGGGAGCGGTGCTTCACCGTCTCGCCCGCGTGCGCGTCGCCTTCGACGCCGATGCCGGCGATCAGGCGGATCGAGAGGGCCGGCGCTTTGCTGAAGCTGTGGGTGGGGCTGCGGTGGACCGCGAGGACGGTGGGCGAGGACATGAGGCTCCTACAATGCGCTCTCTCTTGCTGTCCCGGCCGAGCGGCAGCGAGAGCCGGGACGACCCGTGCGATTTCTCCGCGTCGCTGAACCGCCGCATGGGTCCCGGGTCGCGCCGCTGCGCGGCGTGCCCGGGATGACAGACGAGTAGGTGGCCGGCATCACCGTGTCTACCGCGCCTCCACCAACAACCCGCCGACTTGTCTATCGAACAGGCGGCGATACACGCCCTTCTCGCGCTGGATCAACGCGCCGTGGTCGCCTTCCTCGATGATGCGGCCGCGGTCGAAGATGAGGATGCGCTTCAAGGCCCGCACGGTCGAGAGGCGGTGCGCGATCACGATGGTGGTGCGGCCCTGCATCAGGCGCTCGGTCGCCTCCTGGATCAGCGCCTCCGATTCCGAATCCAGGCTGGAGGTCGCCTCGTCCAGGATCAGGATCGGCGCGTCGGCCAGGAACGCGCGGGCGAGGGCGACGCGCTGGCGCTCGCCGCCGGAGAGCTTGATGCCGCGCTCGCCCACCAGCGTGCCATAGCCCTTGGGCAGCTTGGTGATGAACTCGTGCGCGTTGGCGAGCCTGGCCGCGCGCTCGACGTCCGCCAGGGTCGCGCCGGGCCGCGCATAGGAGATGTTCTCCGCCAGCGAGCGGTGGAACAGGATCGGCTCCTGCTGCACGATCGCGATCTGCGCGCGCAGGGATGCCTGCGTCACGCCGGCGATGTCGTGGCCGTCGATCAGGATGCGACCGGCATTCACGTCGTGCAGCCGCTGGATCAGCTTCACGAACGTGGTCTTGCCGGAGCCGGAGAGGCCGACCAGCCCGATCTTCTCGCCCGCGCCGATGGTGACGCTGAGGCCATCGTACAGCGGCTGATGATGGCCGCGGTAATGGAACACCACGTTCTGGAATTCGATCCGGCCGTGGCGGATGGCGATGGCTTGAGCGCCGGTGCGGTCCTCGATGCCGAGCGGCTGGCCCTGGATCTCCACCAGCTCCTCCATGTCGTTCACCGCTTTCTGCAG
This sequence comes from Dongiaceae bacterium, assembly GCA_036004205.1. Taxonomy (GTDB): domain Bacteria; phylum Pseudomonadota; class Alphaproteobacteria; order Dongiales; family Dongiaceae; genus Dongia_A. The sequence continues at coordinate 6,015 of DASYRS010000174.1, read as the reverse complement.
ATCGCGGATATACATGCCGACATCGCGCAGATAGCCCTGGATCACCACATAGGCGGTCATCACGTAGGCGACGTCGCCGGCGCTCGCCTGGCCCGTCCACCACAGATAGAGCGCGAGGCCGATGACGGCGGTGCGCAGGATGATGAGCGACAGGATCTGGCCGGTGCTGCTCTTGGTGTGGCGCATCCAGGTGCGGAAGGTGCGCTTGCGCCACTTGCTCATGACCTTCAGCAGCCGGTCATCCTCGCGCAGCTCCGCCCCGAACGACTTGACCACGGGATTGCAGGTCACCGCGTCGGCCAGCGCGCCGCCGGTCTTGGTGTCCCACTGGTTGGAGAGGCGCGCCGCCGGCCCGATATAGCCGATCGAGAGGAACGCCGTCATGCCGATGAAGACCAGGGCGCCCACCGTCACCACCAGCCCCATCAGCGGCCAGTAATAGCCGAGCAGGGCGGTCGAGCCGACCAGCACCACGAAGGACGGCAGGAGAGCCAGCAGCAGCGTGTCGTTGAGCAGGTCGATCGCCCACATGCCGCGCGTCACCTTGCGCACGATCGAGCCGGCGAAGGTGTTGGCGTGCCACTCCGCCGCGAATCTCTGGACCTTCCAGAATGCCTCGCGCGCCACGTCCACCATCTGCTTCAGGGTCATGTGCACGACGGCCATGAAGGCGAGGTGCCGCGTCACCAGCATCAGCACACCCAGCCCGACCATCGCCGCCAGCGCCAGGATCGCCTCATGCAGCGCGGCACCGCGATCGGCGGTCTCGCCGTTCTGCGCCACGGGGGCGAGGGCGTCGATCAGCCGGCCGACATAGACCGGCAGCAGCACGTCGGCCAGGGTCATCAGCATCACGCCGACGGCGATGAAGATCACCACCCGCCGCTGGCGGGCCCAGTGGCGGAAGGAGAAGGCGAGCACATCGCGGAACGGGGCCGCGCGGTCGCGCAAACTTTCGAGAACGCTCATCGAATTTTCGGCGCCACGCAAGCGGCAGCCGCTCCAATCGAAAACGCAGGGTTAAGAGGGCAGCGCGAAGGCACGCCAAAGAGGCGGGAGGATCGCGGCTGCCGGTATCGCTTAGGGGTTCAAGGTTGCAGGCGGTGTTGAACCAGCCTGCGCGTCGCGTGACCTAATGGCCGGACGGGCCGGGATTATACGGCACAAACATACCAATCATGCAGGCCTCCCGGCGATTCGACGTTGAAAGCGACGCGGAACATAACCCCATCGCGCGCGGATGGCAAGATCAGTTCCCCTTCCCCCCTTGCGGGGGAAGGATGCGTAGCCTTGGCGAGCATAGCGAGCCTAGGCGCAGCTGGATGGGGGGACGCGCCGCCAGGCGCGCAGCGCGCGAGCGCTCATTGTCGAACACGCAACACTGCCTTTACATGTCGCGCTCTTGCGAGCGCGCGCACCTGACGGTGCGCGACCCCCCAATCCAGCTTCGGCTAAGCTCACTGCGTTCGCTAAGCCTCCGCATCCTTCCTCCGCAAGGGGGGAAGGGGAGCCTAGTTTGGCGTTGGTCCGCTAGAGATCCGCGCGCTCCCTCAAAAAAATCCCCTCTCCCGCTTGGCGGATGCTGGCATTCGCTCGGGGGGATATCGAATGGCGACATCCGCTGCGGAGAGAGGGGGAGTGGGAGCTTCGGAATTTCACTGGGCGATCAGAACACCTCGGCGCTGGTTTTGCCCCAGGTGGAGGCCTTCACGCGGCCGCCGCTGATCCCGACCTGGCCGCCGGCATCCGCGCTGGCGGTGCCGTTGCCGGTCACATCGACGCTGGTCTTGGCGACCACCTTGCCGGCGCCGCGCTGGACCGCGGCGACGTTGTTGGGCGCTCGCGCCCGCGCCATCGCCTTGGCGATCGCGCGGTTGCCCTCCTCGTCGACCGCGTAGCTCATGGAATTGGTGATGCTGGTGACGTAGCGCTTGCTGGTATAGGTGCGCGTGACGGTGCGGCTCCACGCGTTGGTACCGACGCCGTCCTCCTCGACATCGACGGCGACCGTGACCTTGTTCAGTTCCGCCTGGACCTTGGCGCGCTGGGTCGCGACGCCGCCGAATGCATCCGCAAAGCCGAAGGAGGAAGCCCTTGCCCGGCCATCGCCGGCGAACGCGTCCGCGGAGGCGGCGGCCGTGTTGTTGTATTTATCCCGCCCCTGGCCGCCGTCATGGGCATTCGCGATCGTGTCGGCGTAGGCCTGGCCGAGCCCGATCGTCAGCGCCAGGGCGCAGGCCGCGACCCCGCGCAGCCAGCGCCTCGCCTTAACGCCGCCCGCCTGACCGCCGCTCGCCTGACCGTCGCTCGCCTGGCGCTCGGACTCGTCCGGATCCCGTCTTCGTTCTTGCTGTCCCATGGTCGCGTCTCCGTCCCAGTTTCGCGCGAGCGCGTTTGGCGGCGTTGTGCGCCATTATTCCGATTGCTGCTTCTGCTGCGGCTTCACGGTCGCGCTGGATTCCGCTTTCGCGGAACAGCCGTCGCCTTCCACCACCTTCAGATCGTGATCGCTGTCCTCGACGCCATTGGCGTTCGCGTTCGCGCTCGCTTCCGCACGGCACTTGCCCTGCTTCTGGCCGCCGGTCACGGTGACCGAGCTCGATGCCGACGCGGACGCCGATGCCGAGGATGAGTTGGTCGATTGCACGCTGTCGGCGACCTGCGTCGCTTGCGGATCGGGCGCGACCTCGTGCCCCATCAGCCCGCTCAGCAGCGAAGGATGCGCGTCATCGGTCGCGAAGGCGGGGAGGGGGATGAGCGCACCCAGGCCGATCGCAGCCACGCTCAGCGCAACCTGGGCCGCCATCATGAGTTGGAACTTGTCTGTCATCACTGCCTCCATTGATCAGGCTCCCTTGCCGGCTCCCGGATCGGGTGCCCGAAGCGGACGGCCATCGCCGGGGGAGCCTCAATCGTCCGGAGATCACCGCACCGCTTCGGGCGAGGATCGCGGCCAAGTCCAAATGCCGGCCTGCGATCCTCAAGACCGCGCGCCCTTGATCGCGGTCGGTATGCCTTGCGCTGGGGCGCGGGCGAAACATCGTCATTGCGCCGCGATGAACGCGACGCTGGCGCGCGCGACGCCGGTCGGCAGCGGGCGCACCTCGGTCGTGAAATTCGCGCGTTGGCCGGGCGCCAGGGTCTGCACCGGCGGCTGGAACACCCAGCGCCGCACTTCCTGGCCGGCCTGGTTCTCCAGGCTGCCCTGCATGGTCGGGATCGCGCGCACCTGGTCGCTGCTGTTGATCACCGCGCCCTGGATCACCAGGCCGTCGTTCTTGCGCACCGGATCGACCAGCGTGATCTTCAGCCCCTCGATTCCGGCGGCAGCCGGCAGCGGCTGCGCGACCGCGGGCTGGGCGACCGCGGGCTGGGCGACGACTGGGGCAGGCGCCGGCGCGGCAGCGATCGCGGCCGGCTGCGGCGCGGTGAGGCTGGCAAGCCCGCCATTGGATGCGGGCGCCGTCACGCCCGGGTTCACCTGTTCGGCCGGCGCCGGCAGCGCGCCGACGGCCGTCGTGCAGGAGCGATAGACATTGCCTTCGGCCACGTAGCGGTCGACGCAATTCGCCGCCGAATATTGCCGCTGATCGACCTTGCTCCAGGCGACGCCGACGCGGGCCTGGCGCGCGCCGGGATTGACGACGCGCACGGTGTAGAGGCCGGGCGTCAGCGGAGCGCTCGGCACGATGTGCACGATGTCGGTCTGGCCCGCCGGCGATTCATAGCGGAACGGAACGCTGAAGGCCCCGATCGGCGCCACCGCCCATTGGCTGCCCTGGATGGGCATCGCCTGGTTTTGCGCGTTGATCTCGCTGCGCACCCAGGCGACCTTCCACAATTCGACCGAGGTGCCGGCGGAACGGCCGGCGAGAGCGGGATCGTTGATCACGAACTGAACGCCGGTCGGCATGTCGGACCGCTCGGCCCAGGTCTCCGCTTCCCAGTCGCGGTCGCCGTCGAGCCGGCGCAGATCGCTCTTGTTGGTGAGAGCGTAGATGCCGGGCTCGTCGGGCACCGGATAGGACGGCTCGCGCGTGCCCGCGCAAGCCGAGGCGCCGACAAGGAAAGCAAGGGACATCGCGGTTCGCGCGACCCTCGTTCCGGATGTTGAGGACATGGTGAGGCTCCTTCTCCGCTGCAATTCGAGGCTGGAGTGAAGGCCCGCGATCCGAAGACCGCGGGCCCTGCTTCACTCGAGCATCACACGCCGCTACTCCACGGTCGCGGACGTGTTGGTGTGCGTGTTCAGCAGTACGTTGACTGCCGGCGACAGCGCTTCGGACGGAACGTCCGCCGAACCTTCGGCGTTGGCGTTCGCATCGGCGCTGGCGCTCTCGTCGGTGACGCCGACAGAGCCGTCGGCATTCGCCGCCGCGCTCGGGTTCAGCCCTTGCGCATCCGCGTCCGCATCCGCGTCCGCATGGGCGGACTGGCCGTTCTTGCCGGTCAGGCCCAGCGCGACGCCGGCGGAGGTTGCCGCCGTGCCGTTGCCGGTCACGTCGGCGGTCGAGCCCGCGTCGGCGGCGACGTTATTCTTATCGGTCGTCTTCGTCACGTCGATGGACGAGCCGAGGTCTATCGAGCCCGCGCCGTCGAGCGTGCCGTCGGCCGAGGTGTTGGCCGAGCCGACCGTCTTGCCGTCGAACAACACGCTGCCGGACGCGTCGGTGCCGGCGTTGGCGCTGCCATCGCCCACCACGTCCGCGGTGGCGTTGGAGTCAGCGCTGACCCCGGCCGTGCCCGGCGCGATGTTGAGATCCGCCGAGGCGTCCGAATGGGCGTTGAGCGAACCCGGCCCATTCAGCGTGCTATCGACGTGCGAACTGGCGGCGGCTGGATCGGCGAATCCGACATTCGCGTCGGTGTTCGCGTCAGCCGTGCCGTCGCCGTCCAGATCGGCGGTCGCGTTGGACGCGCCGACGATGTGCTGGTCGTCGCCTTCGGTGTTGGTGGTGACGCCGGCATTCGAGCCGACCGCGGCCGAGCCTTCGCCCTCGAGATCGGCGGAGGCATCCGCGCTGGCATCGCCGACCAGGTTGCTGCCGGTGACGCCCGCCCCGGTGCTGGTCGACGCGTTGCCGGTACCGTCGCCCTCGATCGAGACCGCTGCGCTACCGGTCGATTGCACGGTCGACGCATCCTCGCCCGAGGACAGGCCCGCCGAGGCCGCAGACGCGGCGCCGATCGAGCCATCGCCGGTCACGCTGCCGCCCGCCGAGGAGTCAGAGCTGCCGGTCAAGCCGGCACCCGAGACATCGACGCCGGCGTTGGTGTCGGTGGTGGCATTGGTGCCGGTCGCGACACCGTTCGAGGTCGCCTGCGCGCCCAGCACCGTCGTTCCGCCCGACGAGCCCGCTTGCGAGCCGGCCGAGGAGGAAGCGCTGGCCGCGCCGTCGCCCGACGTGCTGGCAGCAGCCGAGCTGGAGGCCGACGCGGAGACGCCGCTGTCGGTCGTGCTGGCGCCGGCATCGGCATCGCCGGAGGCGGTGGTGCCGCCATCCGCGCTTGTGCCGCTGTCGCCGCCGGTGCCGCCGGTATCGCCACCCGCGTCACCGCCGGTGTCCGCAGTGCCGGAAGCGTCGGCATCCGCGCCCGCATCGGCGCCCGCGCTCGCACCGTCGGTGCCCGCGCTCGCGTCCGCGCCGGCATCAGCGCCCGCGCCGACATCGGCGCCGACCTCGGCAACCTGAATCGGAGAGTCCGTCAGCTTCGGTCCGCCATTGCCTTGAACCAGCGGCGAAGCCTGACTGGTCGACATGCCGAATCCCAAGGCCAACGCACCCGCTGCACCCAACAGCCTCCAACGGGTTGTTTCCTTCCGCATGATCTACTCCTTTGCGTATGATCCGGCTCCCGGCAGCAAACCGCACGCCAAGTAGAACGTTGCAGACCGCGCACGCGGTGTTGCATAAATCCCATGCAAGATGGAAGAAAGGCCCGATTTACAAGGGTTTCTTCAATATCGCGCTCACGAAATCTTTCGCTATGTTTCGGCGCGAGGCTGAATGAGAG
>DASYRS010000173.1:0-7722 GCA_036004205.1 Dongiaceae bacterium | reverse complement strand
GGTGGATGCTGGAATTGCCGCGAACGCAATCGAGGCCGGCGAGCGCAGCCAGGCCCTGATCGCGGAGGCAACTAGCGACGAAGGCTTCGATTTTGTATTCGACGCGACCGGCAATCGCGCTTCCATGGAGGCTGCGTTCGGCCCGGTCGCCCATGGCGGAACCCTGGTCCTGGTCAGCGTGGTCAATGAGACGATCACTTTCTCCGATCCCGCTTTCCACAAGCGCGAGATGACCCTGATGGGCAGTCGCAATGCGACCCAGGCCGATTTCGCGCGGGTCATGGCGGCGATCCGCAGCGGCAAGGTTCCACTCGACCGGCTGCTGACCCACCGCACCAGCCTCGCCGGCGCGATCATCGACCTGCCGCGCTGGGCAAGCGACAAGCGTGGGCTGGTGAAGGCGTTGGTCGAAGTGGGATGACGCACAGGATCATCCAGTTCGGCACCAGCCGGTTCCTGCAGGCCCATGTCGATCTCTTCGTCCACCAAGCCCGCCTTGCCGGTCAGGATGTCGGTCCGATCACGGTGGTGAAAACCACGCTGGGCGGGGACCGCGCCGGCCGCATTACAGTGCTGAAAAGCGGTGCGCCGTTTCCGGTGCGGATCCGCGGCCTTAGCAACGGCGCGGCGATCGACGAGATCGTCGCCGTCGCCAGCGTCGATCAGGCGTATGACGTGCACGATGAATGGCCGGCAGTGGTGCACTGCTTCGTGCGCGACAGCGATATTGCGGTCTCGAATACCGGTGACCGCGGCTATGATCTGGCCCCCGTGGATGCCGCGCACAATTTCGCATCGCCACTGCCGCCGCGCAGCTTCCCGGCAAAGCTCCTGGCCTTGCTGCTAGCGCGGTTTCATGCTGGGGGCCGACCGCTGCTTTTCCTGCCAACAGAGCTGGTGTCGCGCAACGGCGACCGGTTAGCGGCCATTCTATCCAACCTCGCCGCCGCGACCGGGCAGCCTGGGGACTTCCGAGTCTGGTTGAACCGGGACGTCACCTTCGCCAACACCCTGGTCGACCGTATTGTCTCCGCACCGATCGAACCGATAGGCGCAGTTGCCGAGCCTTATGCGCTTTGGGCGATCGAGAGGGGCGTTTTTGCCATGCCTCTGCAGCATCCTGATGTGATGGTGGTGGATGATCTGGAGCCGCTCGAGCGCTTGAAGCTGCACATCCTCAATCTCGGCCACAGCGTGCTGGCCGATCGCTGGATGCGGGATGGCCGCGACGCCAGCGAGACCGTGCGCGGGATTTTGGACGATCCGGCGATCGCACGGATGCTCGACGCGATCTACGAAGACGAGGTTGTACCCGGATTCGCGCTGCAGGGAATGGAAGCCAAAGCGCGGCGCTACGTAGCGACCACCTTGGAGCGGTTCCGCAATCCGTTCCTCGAACACCATCTCTCCGACATCGCGCAGAACCATGCCGCAAAGCTCAAGAACCGCGTTGTAGCGTTCGTCTCGTGGGCGAGGGAGCGGGAGCCGAACTTCGCTGCGCCGCGGCTCGGCGCGCTGCTCTAGTCCTGAGACTTGACTAGATGATCGAGCGAAGGAGGGTCTCGCGGGCGGAGGCGAGATGTTTGCGGCAAGCTTTCTCGATCTTCTCCGGGTTGCGGCTTTGCAGGGCCTTGATGTAGTTGAGGTGTTCGGTGATTGCGACAGCGTTGCGTTCACGCTCGTCGGCTTTGTTCCACTGATAGTGATAATGGAAGATCAGGCTGATCACGTCGTGAAAATCCTCGATGAAACGGTTCTTCGAGGCGTCGTTGATCAAGCGGTGGAAGCGTTCGTCCAGGTTTGAGAAATCCTGATAGCGGGTCTTGACGTCGGCTAGGAGGGCGCGATGCTCCTGCTCTAGCCTTCGCAATGACGCCCACGCCGGGGCGTCGATCGGCTGCGTGGCAAAGGCCAGAGCCGAACGGAGTTCGAAGAGCTCGCGCACCTCGAAGAGCTCGAGCGCGAACTCCTTGGTGAAGCCGCGGATGATCCAGCCCGAATTGGCCCGCTTCTCGACCAGGCCAAAACGCGTGAAGCGGTTCAGGTAATCGCGGATCGCGATCGTCGAGACGTTGAACTCTCGGGCGAGTTCGAGGCCGTTGATCTGCTGGTCGGGCTTACGGTCCCCGCGCAGGATCCATTCCAGGAACTTCTGCTCGACCCGGTCGGAGGTTGCGACCGTGTCCTCGCTCGGGAAATAATCTTTCCTTGCCGGCCGTTTGACCAGCTGCAGCCGGCCGCTGTGGCGCCCGACCAAACCACGCTGCTCAGCCTCGGCCAGCGCCTTCCGGACCGTTGTCCGGCTGACCTTCAAGGCCTCCGCAAGCTTCGCTTCCGGCTCCAACGGGCTTCGCTCTCCGTGTTCCACCAAGTGGTCGAGCAAAGTATTGAAGGTTTTCTTGAAGACGGCGTCGTCTCTCATAGAGTCCGCGCAATTGATTCGCTATCGCGCCAATATAGCGCGAAGTGCGTCCAGAAGAGCTATCGATATTCCAGCCGCTCGGTGCCATCAGGCGAGGTCAGCTGTCGCAACTTAACCGGATTCATCCGATATCTGCTTCTTCGGCCGAGTTTGACCCAAACTCCGGCGTTCTCGTGGCCGGCCCTAGTTAACCGCGCGTAGAGGTCAAGCAGGTTGCGCGACGTCTCCTCTTAAACCAACCATTCCGACAGCGAACTCGTCGGGAACAAGGGCGCTTTTTTTGACCCTGAGCGGCCAAATCGTCAGAAGGACCCCGCCTTCGGACGACGCTTCGAGCGACCGCGTGCGTCCATAACCGCCTCAACCTTTTGACCGAATGCAGGATCGTTGAATGCTGTGGAGAGCTTGCTGTCGTACTCAGCCGAAAGCTCGGCCAGCGCTGCTCGACGAGGCATGTTCTGCCCGCGTCTCTTGCGTGACTTCTTCCTTGTCCTAGACGAACCTCATGCGCACTCGCCAATCCTGGACATCGCTGTGCCGTGGACCGGGTGTATGGCTCGCAAAGCGCACGCCGGATCGCACCGAGATGACGGTCCGTCCGGCTACCGGGCAACGACCATGGTAGGCGGCAGCGTAATCGTCCATCCTGGGCTCGTCCTCGTCGCTCGGCAGCAGTTCGTCAAGGTATCGCCCGGTGAAGTCCATGCCGGTCGCCTCGACCACCTTGGTGCCGACGAGGCGGTACCGAATGCGGAATGGATTATGCTCCACATCGCTGATCAGCAGATACGGGAGAAACGGCTTCACGTTCTCGGCAGCAGGTTTGCTAAACCGTTGCACGTATCATTGCGCCGGGCCGCTGCGAATTCACCATTCATCATCAGACTGCGCGATCAAAAGAGATCAGCCCTCTTGCGGTAGGAGCTATGGGTAGACGTGAACTTCGCTTCATCAAAGTTCCGCGTCGCGTCCCTGAGCATCTGGCTTCGTAGCCGACGAGTTCCCCACGCCCCCACCGCCACGGCGTGGCCGGTGAGCGTGAGCCGGAGGTCCATATTTTCGGGGGAAGAATGGGGGAAGGATGGGGCTTATTTTGATGCTTGGAAATTGCCTAAGTCATTGGTGCCGTAGGAGGGATTTGAACCCCCGGCCCCCCGCTTACGAAGCGGATGCTCTACCGCTGAGCTACTACGGCAATCCAGGTGGGACCGTCGCAGGTCGGCTTTGCGAAATGGTTAACCGGCCCGAACGCGGCGGGACACTAGTTCACGAGCCGTGCGGCGTCAACCGAGGCGCCGATGGGTGCGGGTTTGCCCGGTTTGGCGTCGCCGCCGGGCGCCACGGCCGCGCCCGGCGCGGTGCTGCCGTGGGGAATCGGGCCGGCCGGCGCGCTTGGCGGGGGCTGCGGCGCGGGGGCTGTCGGCGTCAACGCCGGCGCGGCCGTTTCGGCGGCGGGAAGCTGGTCCAGGACGATTCCGCCCAGTGCCGCGCCCTGGCGCGGGGCGCCCGCGGTCGCGCGCCACGCCAAACTGTCGATCGAATCGCAGCGCGGGCAGCACAATTGCCAGCCCGAGGCTTCCGGCCCGCCGGCACCAAGCGTGCCGCAGGTCTCGCACACCCAATCCATGCTGCCGCGCGCTTCGCCGGCCATGTCCAGCCAGTGCCGCTCGCCGCGGGAGCCCGTGCCGTTCTCGCCGGCTTCCACGCGCGCCATGCGCCGGCAGGTGTCGGCACTGAGGCCTTGGCCGGCGCCGGCCTGCTCCAGTTCGACCAGCCGCTCCAGATGCTTGCGTGCCTCGCCCCACAGCCGCGCGGTCAGCGCCGCATCGGCCGCGATGCGGTGGCTCTCCGCGTGCTCGGGATTCTGCCGCACCAGTCGCTGGACCCGCTGCGCCCGGTCGAGCGGCGTGTCGCCGCCGACCGCTTCAAGATACGCTCGGCCGAGCGCGGCATGAGGCGCATCGTCCCACACCTGCTCGATCAGCCGGGCGGCTTCCTTCGCCTTGCCCTGGCGCAGCAGCGCACGGCACAGGATGAGGCGCGCCGGCACGAACTCGCCCGGATTGTCGCGGGTCAGCTTCACTGCTTCGCGGCCCAGGCTGAGGGCGCGGCCGACATCGCCGCCTTCCGCCAGCAGACGGCGCGCCTGCTCAGTCAGCAGAGCGGCGCGGCGGCGCTGCGCAGCTTTCGGCGCCATGCCACCGGCGCGGCTCAATTGGTTGAGGCTGTGGGCGGCTGCTTCGATCTTGCCGGACTTGACCTGCAGGCTGTGCGCCGTCTCCGCCGCCCAGGCGGCCTGCGGTGCCACCGCGCTGGCCTTCTCGGCATAGGTGAGGGCAAGCGCCTCGTCGCCGCGCTTCAGCGCGCCCATGGTCAGGCCGCGCAAGCCCAGCAGCGCGGTCTCCGGCGCCTGGGTCAGGCGGTCGAAATAGCGCTCCGCGCTGGTCTCGTCGCCGGCGAGCTGTGCCGCCTGCGCCGCCAGCAGCAGGGTCAAAGGCGGCTCGCCCAGCAGATCGTGCGCCGCCTTGGCCTGGCGCCGCGCTTCGTTGGCGTCGCCCGCCGCGACGGCGGTGAGACCACGGGTCAGGGCGCGATAGCCCTTGGCCTTGCGCGCATTGGAACGGGCGAGCGAGAAGCTCTGCGGCGTGCGCAGGATGGCGCCCAGCAGCCAGCCCAGGAATTGCAGGACCAGGAACGCCAGCGCGACCAGGAACAAGGCCGCGCCGACATGCATGTCGACCCGGTAGCCGAGCCATTGCAGCGTCATGCCGCCCGGATGATAGGCGAAATAGAGCGCGACGAACAGAAGTCCCGCCAGCAGCGGGAAATAGACCAGGAGCAGGCGCGAGAGCTTCACGTCAGTTCCCCGCTCCCTCGCTCGTGTCGCTCGCGGTCAGCGGCGCCAGTTCGCGGGTCGAGATGTCCGCAAGCTGCGCGGCTGCGCCTTCGATCGCGAGGCGCGCTTCGGCTTGGCTGAGCCATTCGGCGGCGGTATCCGCCGCCAGGCCCTTCATGCCCTTCACTTCGGCGATTGCGGCGCTGAGGTCGCCCTCGCCGAGCTTGGCTTCCGCCCGCGCCAGGCGCGCCAGCGTATCGTCGCCTTCGACATCCGGCCCGGTCGGGCGCACGGTGATGACTTCCGAGATGCTGTGGCCGAGGCCGCGCCAGAAGCGCTTGAACCAGTTGTCGTCGGTGACCTCGGCGGCAAGGTCCGCTTCGCCGGCGCGCGCGATCTCCGTGGTCGGGAACCCGGCGGCAAGCTGCGAGAGCGTCGGCACGCCCGATTCCGCCATTGGCGCAAGGCCGTCGATGATCGGCTTCAGGCGCGGGCGCAACGTCTCGTCGCTTTGCGTGAGATCGCCAAGGGTCGAAAGCTCGGCGGAAAAGCTCTTGTCGCCGGCAAGGGCGCTGCGCAATTCGCCGACCGCGACGATGAGGGCGACGGCGCGCTGCTGATCGTTGCTCTTGGGAAGGCTTGCCACCTGCTGGTTCAGCGCCTCGAGGCGCGGGCCCAGTTCTCCGACCTTGGCATCGAGGCCCGACATCTGATCCAGGCGCTCGGTCAAGGATGCGATCTGCTGCTTCAGCGCCTCGTTCTCAGAGGTCAGCGTATCGATTCTGGGATCGGGCGCGGGAGCCGGCGCGACTGTCGTGCCCGTCGAATCCGGAGCGGTCGCGGAATCGGGCGCCGCCGTCGATTGCGCGCTCGCGATCTCCTCGATCCGCTTCGTGGTGTCGGCAAGCGCGGTCTCCAGCTTGCCGATGCGCTCCTCGATCGGTGCCAGGTCGACGCCCGGCCCTTCGGACAAAGTCGTGCCGCCGGAGGACGCGCTGCCGCGCAGGGTTTCCAGCTCGGACTTGAGGGCGGCCAGCTCCTGTTTCGCGGCGCCGAGATCGGCGTTGATCGGGTCGACCGCCGCGCCGATCGCCTGCTGCAAGGCGTCGGCATCAGTCGCGGCCTGCACCTTCTCGGACAAGGCCTGGACATCGCCCTGCAAGGCGGTGATGCGGTTGTCGGTCACGGGCGCGGAGGGCTGGCGCACGCCCAGCATTGCGCTGACCTCCGGCTGCCAGAGCGGCGCGCTCACCACCACGGCCGCGGCGGCGATCAGCATCAGGACCAGGTAAAGCAGCATGGAGCCGCCCCCGGCACGCTGCCGGCGGGCATTCTTGGCCTGCGCCTCGCTCGCGGTCCGGGCGGCGGCGGGCGTCTCGGCCGCCGCTGTCCCCGCCGCCCCATCGGCAGGATTCTCGCCCCCCTCGGGGCGCTGGGATGGCTCAGCCATCTCGGCTCCTTTGCTGCGGGCAGCATCCACCAGGGCCAGCATCGATGGCAAGTCCGGCCGGTCGGCGATTTCCACCCCCGCCCAGCCCAGATTGCCGATCTCGCGCGCCACCGCGGCACTGAGACAGAGGGCCTGGATGCGGGCCAGGGGCGGCGCCCCCGCCGCCTGCCACAATTCGGCGAAGGTCCCGGCGGTGCGCGGCGAGAACAGCAGGACCGCATCGATGCCGCCCAGCGTCAAATTGGCGCGGGTTTCCGGCGACAAGGCAGCGGCGATCTTCGCTTCGTAAAGCTGTGCCCGGCGCACCTGATAGCCGAGGCCTTCCAGCCGCGCCTTGAGGTCGCCCGCCGTCACCGTTCCGGCGGCATGGAACAGGATCCCGCTCTCCGCCTTCAGGCGGTCCACCACCAGGGCGGCCAGCGCCTCGACATCGCCCTTGGCACTCTCGACATCGGGGAATCCGGCCTGGCGCGCGGCTTCGGCCGAACCGTCGCCGACGGTCAGAGCCTTAAGATCGCGGCGCGGGCTCAAGGCGGCGAATGCGCGCACGCCATTGGCGCTGGTGAAGAGCAGCGCCTGCACCCCGTCGAGGTCGAGTTCGGCATCGTCCAGATGCCTGATTTCGAGCAACGGCTCGATCAGCACCTCAACGCCGCGCTCATGGAGGGCGTCGGCCAGCGGCTTGGCATCTTCGATCGGGCGGGTAATCAGAATGCGCATCGGTCACACTATAGCGAGGACGGGTGGGATTTATGCCAGGAATTCCGGGCCGGCCAGGTCCTTGAGCGCGCGACCGATTTCCTCGCCGAGATCCTTGGCGACCAGGGCGGCGGCGGTGGCTTCCCGGCGATGCACCTTCGAGCCGTCGGGCAAGGCGATCAATGCGCGCAGGCGCAGGACATCGCCGTTCAGCTCCGCGAAGGCCGCGATCGGCGTGCGGCACGATCCATCGAGGACCGCAAGGCACGCGCGCTCCGCCGTCACCCGCACGGTCGTCTCCGGATCGTTGAGCGG
>DASYRS010000172.1:0-1798 GCA_036004205.1 Dongiaceae bacterium | reverse complement strand
CTTCGCGCAGCTGTATGGTGGCACGAAACAGCGGATGGTCGAAGAAGTGCTTGCCGACCGGCAGGTCGCGCTCGACCGCGATGCCCATCGCCTTCAGTTCGTCGGCGGGGCCGATGCCCGAACGCAGCAATATCGCCGGGCTGTGGATGGCGCCGGCGCACAGCACGATCTCACGCGCACTGATTTCCGAACTGCCCTGCCCTTCGATGTGAACCAGTACGCCGGTGGCCCGACCATCCCTGATCAGGAGGCGATCGACCAGCGCGCGGCCCCGGATTTCCAGGTTAGCGCGGCCGCGCGCCGGCTCCAGATAGGCTTCATTGGTGGTGATGCGGCGGCTGTCACGGCTGTTGATCGGATAGCAGGCGGCGCCCTCGCCGTCCGGTCCGTTGAGGTCAGCACACCACGGATACCCCGATGCCAGTGCGGCGTCGCGAAGCCCACGATCGATCGGGCCCCACTTCTCCGGCGGCGCGCGATAGACCGGCAACGGCCCGCCACGGCCATGGCCTGCGCGGTCGCCGAACTCGAAATCATCCTCGATGACCGAGAACAGCGGCATGACCTCTTTTGCCGACCAGCCGGTGCAACCACCGGCCGCCCATTCGTCGAAAGCATCCGCGACGCCGCGGATGGCGATCTGCCCGTTCATCATCGAACTGCCGCCGAGGCCCTTGCCACGCCAATAGAACCGCGCCTCCTGCCCCGCCACCCGGCGCGTCAGCAGATTCGGCCACTGCCATTTCTCCTGATATTCGCGCTTGTGAATGATCGGAATCGGGTTCGGCGTCCGGACTTCCCAGGGCGCCTCATCGGCGCGCCAGTCGAGGCCCGCTTCCAGCAGCAGCACGCGCCTGGCGGGATCCTCGGAGAGCCGGGCGGCAATCGCGGCGCCGGCAGAGCCGCCGCCGACTACAATGACGTCATACATGGCGTTACTTCTCGATGTTCCAGAAAATCGGAATCGCTGACGGTATCAAACCGCGCAGATTGGCGCGATAGGCGGCCGGCTGCGCGAACTGTCCCCACGGAATGCCCGGAGCCTGATCGTACATCACGGTCTGGATCTCGGCTGCGATCTTCTTGCGATCCTCCTCAGCGGGCGCCTTGGCAAAGGCATCGAGTAGCGGCGTGATGCGCTGGTCGCATTGCCAGCCCGTGAAGTCGGCGCAGTTGAACGCCACCATGACGTTGGTAAGCGGCGAGGCCAGATCGAAGCCACCGGCGTGAACGCCATAAACGCTCCAGCCCTCCTTCTTGGTGCGGCGGGCAAGCACCGAGGCCCAATCCATCACCTGCAGATCGACATTGAAGCCGGCCTGCTTCAGCTTCTCTGCAAGAACCTGTGCCGAAATGCGCGGCGCCTCAAGGTCGCTGGCCTGCATCACAATGATCGGTTCACCGGCATATTTCGTCGCCTTGAGTGCCGCGCGCGCCGCCTCAACGGACGGATTTGCTGCCGCTTCGGTTCCGGCCTTGCTGTCATAGGCGGTGCCGCAGGTGAAGAATGTTGCGCAAGGTGTGGCGTATTTGGCATCGAGGCCCAGCCCATCCAACACCTCGCGCTGATCGACCAGCTTCCATAGCACGCGCCGGATCGCCGGATCGTCGAACGGCTTCTGCGCGGCGTTGAGGCGGTAGGCGCCGGCAAACATGTTACCTCCGGTGAAGTTGACGACCTTCACCTTGGCATTCTTTTCAAGAACCGGCAGCAGATCGAACGGCGCGTACTGCATGTAATCCACTTCGCCGGTCTGCAGCGCAGATGCCGCGGTAGAACCGTCGGGGATGACGCGAA
>DASYRS010000171.1:0-3785 GCA_036004205.1 Dongiaceae bacterium | reverse complement strand
GGTGCGCGCGACCCGGTGGGCGCTGTACCAGGCGCCGACCCGCATCAGCACCATGATCGCGATCAGCGCGGCGAAGGAGAACCAGGCGATGGCGCCCTGCCCGCGCGGCAGGATGATATAGGCGGCGGCCAGCGGGCCGATCGCCGATCCGACATTGCCGCCGACCTGGAACAGGGACTGCGCCAAGCCATGCCGCCCGCCCGAGGCCAGCCGCGCCACCCGCGATGATTCCGGATGGAACACCGACGATCCGGTCCCGACCATGGCGGCCGCCAGCAACAGCATCGGATAGCTGGAGGCGTATGACAGCAGCAACAGGCCGAGCAGGGTGGAGGTCATGCCGACCGCGAGCGCGTAAGGCTGCGGCCGGCGATCGGTATAGAGCCCGACCAGCGGCTGCAGCAAAGAGGCCGTCACCTGAAAGGTCAGCGTGATAAGGCCGACCTGCCCGAAATCCAGCGCGTAATTCTGCTTCAGCATCGGATAGATCGACAGCAACAGCGACTGCATGGTGTCGTTCAGCATGTGGCAGAAGCTGATGGCGACCAGCACCGCCAAGGCGGTCTTTTCCGCCGCCTTGTCATCGGGATGATGCTCTGCCGCCAGACTCGTATTGCTCATGATCGCGCTCGAATTCCGTATTGGATGCCCAGGATACCGCCTGTTCTTCTGCCTGCTTGCGAAGGTGGGCCATTTACTTTCTCGTTCGGGCCATCCACTATCCGGTCATGGTCAAGAATGCCGGCCCGTCAGCGATCTATGAGGATACTCCGCGCCCGGTGGTGGCGGTCGGCAACGACTATCCGCCGGACCACGAGGTGGCGCCGCATCATCATCGCCGCTGCCAGCTGCTCTATGGCGCGACTGGCGTCATGGTGGTGTGGACGGAGCATGGCGCCTGGGTGGTGCCGCCGGCGCAGGGTGTGTGGATTCCGGTCGGCGTCCGGCACAGCGTGCGCACCATCGGGCCGGTCACCACCAGCAGCATTTTCATCGAGCCCGCCGCCATCGCCAGCATGCCGCCATCGTGCAGCGTGCTCGGCATCTCGCCGCTGATGCGCTCGCTGCTGCTGGCCGCGGTCGACGTGCCGCTGGAATACGACATCGAAGGGCGCGACGGCCTCATCATGGCGTTGCTATTGCAGGAATTGCGTGGCCTGCCGATCCTGCCTTTGTCGCTGCCCTTCCCGAACGACCGCGAGCTGGCGCGGCGCTGCCGCCGCTTCGTCAAGGACCCGAACCCGCACGAGACGATCGACGATTGGGCGGAAAATCTGGGCCTTCCGCCGCTCCTTCACGCGCCTGTTCAAGCGCGAGACCGGCATGAGCTTCGCCGCTTGGCAGCGCCAGGCCTGCCTATTCTCGGCCCTGCCCCGCCTGGTCGCGCGCGAGCCGATCACACGCGTTGCCCTCGACCTCGGCTACGAGAGTCCGGCCGCCTTCACCACCATGTTCAAGAAGGCGCTCGGCGTGCCGCCCAGCGAGTATGTCGCCGCGCGCGACTAAGCGCAGCGACATAGTTCACACACGACCCTTCCCTCGATGGCGGTAGAATAGCGCGCCGAGGATCGGAAGGAGGCCGCATGACACAAGATCGTATGCCGCCGGGCATCCTGACGCTCGATGAGCTCGAATTGCTCGTCGTCGTCGACAACGAAACCGACACCCTGTCAAGCGTCGACGAGGGTGTCCCACAAATCCCAGAGGTAGCCCATCTCGCCGCGCGCACGCCGCCGAGCCGCAAGTACGAGGGCCACGACTGCAAGCAGGTGTTCGACCAGCTGTGCTGCGCCTGCCACGGCCTGTCGGTGCTGGCGACCGCCCGGCGCGACGGCCGCACGCACAGGATGCTGTTCGACGTCGGCCCCTATCCCGACCTCTGGCTCGACAACGCCAGGCGCCTCGCAATCGACCTTGCAACGATCGAATATGTGTTCCTGTCGCATTGGCACTTCGATCACAGCGGCGGCTTCCCAGAGGTCGTCGCGGCCATCGCCACCGCACGGTACACCGCCGGGCTGCCGGCGCCGATCGTCGATCTGCATCCGGACCGCCCCGACCAGCGCGGCGTCCTGACGCCGCGCGGCACGATGCTGATGCTGCCGCTGGAGCCGAGCTTCGCGGACATCGAGCAGGCCGGCGGCCAGGTCGTTCGGCGCGGTGATCCGCACCCGATCTGCGACGGCTTCTTCCTGGGCAGCGGCGCAATCGACCGCGTCACCAGCTACGAGACCGGCCTGGTAGGCCACTACAGCTTCCGCGGCGAAGACGGGAAGCCCGATCCCTTGATCATGGATGAGCGCTTTGTCGCGGCGTTTGTGCCGGGGCGCGGCGTGACCGTGCTCTCGGCTTGCTCGCACGCCGGCATCGTCAATGCCTGCCTGCATGCCAAGCAGATGTTCCCGGACTCGCGCATCGATGCGGTGCTCGGCGGCTATCATCTGGCGGGCAAGGCGATGGAAACGCGCATCGATGCGACGGTCAGCGATCTCAAGGCGCGCATCGATCCCAGATTGGTGGCGCCCGGCCACTGCACCGGCTGGCGCGCCAAGGTCGCGCTCGCCGGCGCCTTCGCACCCGGACGCTATGCGCCGAGCGTTGTCGGCACGCTCTACCGGTTGAAGGCGGCCTAGCGCGTCGACAGTGGATGGCGGGCGCTGAGCTGCGGAGCGGCGCAGCGGGGGGCCTGCAATAGGCCCCAGCCGAAACTGGAATCGCGGCCGCGGGGGCCAAGGTCGCGGGCATTGGCCTGCAGGCTTTCCTCGGCATCGATCGGCGTGAGCCCGCACATCTGCACCATGCGCGCGACGGCGGCCGTCACGAACGGCGCCGCCAGCGAGGTGCCCGAAGTAATCCGGCGCGACGTGGTCGGCAGGTCGATGCCGGGGGCCGCGATGTCGATATAGTCGCCGGTATTGGCCTGTTCATAAGCATCGCCGTCGAGCGAAACCGCCGTCACCGCGAACGCGGAGTCGATGGCGGCTGGATAGGCCGGCGGCCCGTTCGGACCGCGATTGCCCGCCGCCGCCACCAGGATGACATCCTCGTGGGACAGCATCGACATCGCATAGAGCACGACCGCGTTCTCGGTCGGCGAGGTGACACTGGCATTGATGACCGTTGCTCCCGAGCGGACCAGCCAATCGACTGCCCGCAGGAAGTCGCCGCTGCTCGCCACCGGCCCGCGCTTGCCCTTCTGGAAGATGCCGGCATGGAACAAGGTGGCGCCGCGCAACAACCCTGCGATGGCCTTCCCGTCCGATCGCCCCACCAGCATCGCCGCGATCGCCGTGCCGTGCGCCGTATCAGTGGTCGGCGCCTTGCCCGACGTGAAGCTGCGCTTGACGATGAGCGCGCCCTGCAGGGCCGGATGCGCGAGATCGACGGAGCTGTCGATCGCGCCGATGCGAAGGCCGGCGCCAACGTTCGCGCCATAGGCCTGCCAGCCGATGGACTTCAGCACCCGCTGCCGGTCGCTGAACTTGCCACGGCCGGAACGCACATCGGTCGCGAGGTAGAACGGATCGTCGAGCGCGATGATTGCCGACGGAAATTCGGCGCGCAGCTGCCGCAGCGCATCCGCCGCGGCGACACCGCGCGGTGGTGCCGCAACCATCAGCGACAGCCCCAGTGCCTCGAGCCGTTCGGCGCTTTCGAGAACAAAGCCATCGGCGATCAGGTGCGTTTCAAGCGACGGAGATGGGTTAGCGATCAGAATGCGATCGGGTCGTGCGTCGCCCCAATCCGGCCGGCGACGGCCGGACCGGCCGCGAACGCGGCAAGCG
>DASYRS010000170.1:0-2852 GCA_036004205.1 Dongiaceae bacterium | reverse complement strand
AGCGTCGTCACCAAGCTGGAGCCGGCGGTGGAGAGGCCGAGGGCGGGCGCGATCTCCCCCACCAACGCCTGGCTGGCCGACAGGCACATGACCAGGATGCCGACCGCGACCGCGAACAGGAAGGTCAGCCCCGCGCTCATGTCGGGCCGCGACAACGCCGGATTTGCCGCGGGATTCAATGATGTTTCTTCGACGCCGCTATCCATGCCGCCTCGCAAATGTTCCAAAAATTCGATGCGTTCGGACTATATGGAGGCGGCTGGATATGCTACAATTCGATAATCTTTATTATGATTATGCGAGATCGGCATGAACACGCATGACATCGAAGCCTTCGTGGCGGTGGTGGAGACCGGCTCGATCAGCGGCGCCGCCGCGCGGCTCAATCTGACCCAGCCCGGCATCACGCGGCGGGTGCAGAACCTCGAAACGACGGTGGGTACCGGATTGCTCGACCGGTTGTCGAAGCCGCTGAAGCCGACCAGCGCCGGCCGCGAAGCCTACGAGCTTGGCCGCCGCGTGCTGCGCTCGGTCGACGATCTGATCGCGGGCCTGGCGCCGGACGGCGCGCCGGCGGGGGAATTCCGCATCGGGATCACGCCGGCCATGGGAGACGTGTCGCTGGCCCAGCCGATCGACGTGCTGCGCACGGCGTATCCCGGTCTCGCCCTGCGCGTCACGTCGGCCTGGTCGCCGGCGCTGGTCCGCCAGGTCGAGACGGGATTGCTGCACGCGGCCGCCATCCTGACGGTGTTCGAGGCGGAGCCGCCGGACCCGTTGCAGGCGGACCCGCTCGGCACGCTGGAGCTGGTGGTCGCCGCCTCGCGGCATCTGCGCCTGCCGCGCTGGCCTGATCTGGAAGCCGTGTCGGCTCATCCCTGGATCGTCAATCCGGAAGGTTGCGGAACGCGGCGCGGCATCGCCGCCTTGTTCGAAGCGGAAGGATTGCCGTTCCAGGTCGCGGTCGAAGCATTGGGCGCGGAGTTGAAGCTGTCGCTCGCCGCGCGCGGCATCGGCCTCGCGCTGGTGCCGGCCTGGGCGGTCGCGCGCAGCCCGCACCGCGAGGATCTGGTGACGTTGCGGGTCTCGGGCCTGCCGACCGCCATCAATGGCTGGGTGGTGCATGGACCCTCGCCGGGCAAGCTGGCGCCGGCGATCAAGTTGCTCCGCACCGCCTTCGCGGCCAGCCTCAAGCGGGCGGAGAACCCGCCTCAGCCGCGCGGCAAAAGGGTCAGGTAGTCGCCGGCTACCAGCAGGTATAGCCGCCGTCCACCAGCACGATCGATCCGGTCATCAGGCTGGCGGCATCCGAGGCGAGGAACAGGACCGCGGAGGCGACTTCGTCCACTTCGCCCAGGCGCGCCATCGGCGTGCCGCCGATCCAGGCCTGGTACATCTCGGGCTTGGACTTCACGAACGCGTTGAGGGGCGTCGCGATATAGGTCGGCGCGACGGCGTTGACCCGCACGCCGCGCGCGCCCCATTCGGCCGCCAGCGACTTGGTCAGGTGATGCACACCGGCCTTGGACGCGTTGTAATAGCTCTGCTCCTGCGGCTTGTTGACGATGAAGCCGGACATCGAGCCGATATTGACGATCGAGCCCTTGCCGGCGCTCAGCATGCGGCGCCCGAACGAGCGGCAGCACCAGAAAGTGCCGTTGAGATTGACGTCGAGCACGTTCAGCCAATGCTCGTCCTCGACCTTCTCCGCCGGCGTCTCGGAGCGCGCGATGCCGGCATTGTTGACCAGGATGTCGATATTGCCGTGCGCCTTGCCCAGCTTGTCGGCCAGTGCCTCGATGCCCTTGGAATCGGTCACGTCGACCACCGCGACGTCGCAGGCGTAGCCCTTGGCCCTCATCGCGTCGCGGCCTTCCTCGGCGACCTTCGCGTTGTAGTCTGCGATGACGACCTTGGCGCCCGCTTCGGCCAACGCTTCGACGCATGCCAATCCGATCGCCTGGCCGCCGCCGGTCACGACCGCCAGGCGGCCTTTCAAATCGTACTTCTTGAGATACATGATGCCTGTTCCGCTCTGTTCGATCTTATGCCCGCAGCGCCCGCCCATCGGAATCGAAGCGATGAATCCGGTCCGGACGCGGCGTCAGCCCAACCTTGTCGCCGGTGACCAGCGCCAGCTCGCCGGGCGCGCGCGCCGTCACGCGGCCGAGCGCCTCGGCATCGATGTGCAGGAACGTGTCGGAGCCGAGATGCTCCGCCACCCGCACCACGCCTTGCCACTCGCCGCGCTCGCGCGAGGCGGTCAGATGCTCCGGCCTGACGCCGATGGTAACGGCGTTGTGCTTCTTCGCGGCCTCGCCCTGCAGCAGGTTCATCTTGGGCGAACCGATGAAGCCGGCGACGAACAGATTGGCCGGGTGGTTGTAGAGCTCGAGCGGCGCGCCGACCTGCTCGATGTTGCCCGCGTTCAACACCACGATCTTGTCGGCCATGGTCATGGCTTCCACCTGGTCGTGGGTCACGTAGATCATGGTGGTCGCGAGCGCCTGGTGCAGCTGCGTGAGCTCCAGGCGCATCTGCACGCGCAAGGCGGCGTTCAGGTTGGACAAGGGCTCGTCGAACAGGAACGCCTTGGGCTCGCGCACGATGGCGCGGCCCATCGCGACGCGTTGGCGCTGCCCGCCCGAGAGCTGGCGCGGCTTCCGCTCGAGCAAGCCCGCGAGGCCCAGCGTCTCGGCCGCGGCGTTGACGCGCCGCTCGATCTCGGCGCGCGGCGTGCGCCGGTTGCGCAAGCCATAGGCCATGTTGTCGAACACGCTCATATGCGGATAGAGCGCGTAGGATTGGAATACCATCGACAGGCCGCGCTTGGCCGGCGGGACGTTGGTCAT
>DASYRS010000169.1:0-4881 GCA_036004205.1 Dongiaceae bacterium | reverse complement strand
TCCACTGTGCGCGCGACGCGCGCCGCTAGCGAAGCCGATCTCCTGAGCGCGGCCAAGGCGCGCCTGGCGACGCTGATGGCGGCGGGCCTGACCACCATCGAGATCAAGTCCGGCTATGGCCTGGACGTCGAGAACGAGCGCAAGACGTTGCGCGTTGCACGCGCGCTCGGCCGCAATAGTGGCGTGACCGTGAAGACGACATGCCTCGCGGCGCACGCTCTGCCGCCGGAGTTCGCCGGCAAGCACGACGCCTATATCGACCTGGTCTGCAACGACATCCTGCCCGCCATCGCCGCAGACGGACTGGCCGACGCGGTCGACGCGTTCTCGGAGCGCATCGCCTTCACCGCCGAGCAGACCGCGCGCGTATTCGATAAAGCCAAGGCGCTCGGCCTGCCGGTGAAGCTGCACGCCGACCAGCTTTCCGACATGGGCGGCGCTGCCCTCGCCGCGCGCTACGGCGCCCTCTCGGCCGATCACATCGAATACAGCGCGGAGGCCGGCATCGCCGCGATGGGCAAGGCCGGCACCGTCGCCGTGCTGCTGCCGGGCGCCTTCTTCTTCCTGCGCGAGAAGCAGCTTCCGCCGATGGAGCAGCTTCGCCGCCACAATGTTCGCATCGCAATCTCGACCGACTGTAACCCCGGCAGTTCCCCTACTCTGTCGCTCCTGCTGATGATGAATATGGCGTGCACGCTGTTCCGCATGACGCCGGAGGAGACGCTGGCCGGTGTCACAAAACACGCCGCCGCCGCGCTCGGCATGGGTGGCACACACGGCCAGCTGCGCGCCGGCTATGCCGCCGACCTCGCGATCTGGAACGTCGGCCAGCCCGCCGAACTCAGCTACTGGCTCGGCGGCAATCCATCCGCGGGCGTCGTGCAAGCCGGCCGCTGGCGCAGCAGGAACTTCTGAACATGACCGGCCGCGTCCTTCGCCTGAGCGAATACCAGCGCATGCCGTGGAAGAACGGCGGCGGCACCACCACCGAGATCTGGAAAGCCGTGTCGCCAGACGGCGAGACGCTGTGGCGTCTCAGCATCGCCGATGTGGCGAGCGATGGACCATTCTCGACGTTTCTGGGCATCGATCGCTTCATCATGGTCATCGAAGGCAAGGGCATGGAGCTCACGGTCGATGGCCGAGCACAACGACTGGATGACCTGTTCGAGCCTCTTGCCTTTTCCGGCGACGCCAAGACCGATTGCCGCCTGATCGCGGGCCCGATCCGCGATTTCAACCTGATGGTGGCGCGCAACTATGGCAGCGGCGCGTTGCGAGTCCGTCATCTCGCCACGGAAGAGACCGCGCCATTCGCGGAGAATGTCGCGGCGCTCCACGTGCTGCGCGGCCAAGTCGAGCTGCAGTCCGGCAATGTTCACAATCTGGGCGCCGGCGACAGCTGGATTGCGGCCACGTACGGTGGCGCGACCGCACGCGCCCTCGCCCCGGCCATGCTGGCGGTCATTGTCATCGAGCCACATCAGCGGGCCGCGCTATGAGACTGGAGCACCCATACGAGTTCGTGCAAGGCACGACGCCGCTGCTCATCTCCATGCCGCACCCTGGCCTGCTGCTGCCGGAAGAGTTCGCCGCGCTGCTGACGCCCGAAGCGCGCGCCCTGCCCGACACCGACTGGCACATCCCGCAGCTCTACGGTTTCGCATCGACGATGGGCGCCAGCCTGCTGATGGCACGCTATTCGCGCTTCGCCGTCGATCTCAACCGGCCGGAGGACGACACGCCGCTTTACCAGAGCGCGACCACGGGCCTGTTCCCGGACATCCTGTTCGACGGCACCTCGATCTTCCAGCCCGGCGCCGCGCGCGGCGATGAGGTCAAGGCCGCGTGCAAGGAGCGGATCTGGCGCCCCTATCACGGCAAGCTGATGGCGGAGCTGAACCGGATCAAGGGCGAGTTCGGCCACGCCGTCCTGCTCGACGCGCATTCGATCCGCGGCGAGATCCCGCGCCTGTTCGACGGCCTGCTGCCCGATTTCAACATCGGCACCAATGACGGCAAGAGCTGCGCCAAGAGCCTGTCCGACGCGGTTGTGCGAACCCTGGACACACCCAAATACCGCCACGTCCTCAACGGCCGCTTCAAGGGCGGCCACATCACCCGCCACTACGGCCAGCCCGACCGTGCCTTTCACGCCGTACAGCTGGAGCTAGCGCAGCGCACCTACATGAACGAAGCACCGCCGTTCGACTATCGGCCCGAGGTCGCGGTGAAAGTGCAGCCCATCCTTCAGCGGATGGTGCAGGCGATGATCGACTGGCGGCCATAGCCCAAACGCTTTCTCACGCCATGCCTGCATGCTAGGGTCGCGAGACGACAATGGATGTCTCGCATGAACCTGTCCTTTCAAGCGCAATGTGTAAAGGCGGTGCGTCTCCTGGCACAGAAGGACATTCCGCGCTGGAAGGCGGTCCCCGCCTTCTACCGGTTCGTCTGGTCGCACGGCATCAAGCTTCGACCGCCGCACTTCGCGTCGTGGGAAAGGAATTTCGCGCTCTTCGGTGGCGCTGCCGGCGGCATTGCAGCTGTCATCAGCTGGCTTGCCATCACTGCGGCGGGAGGAGAAATGGCGCTGCTCCGCTCGGCGGCGACGGGCCTTGTTCTTGCGGTGGTGTACGGATTCAGCGAAGCCGCGCGCCACAAACGCGAGGCCGAAGACCATGCCCTGCCGCAGTGGGATGAGTTGCCCGAAATTGCAGAAGTCTTCGACTAAGCCGCCATCAACGCCGCCATCGCCGCGCCAAACGCGCGCTGCGCCGCTTCCTCGCCCGCGTGATGGCGGTCCTTCACCACCCACTTGCCGGCGACCATCACGTCCTTCACCCAGCTATCGTTGCCGCCGAACAGCCAGCGGCCGAGCAGCTTGCCCGGCGCTACTTTCGACAGCATCGGATGCGTGCCGTCGAGCGCCACGAAATCTGCGCGCTTGCCGGCCGCGATCGCGCCGGTGTGCTTACCCATCGCCTGCGCGCCGCCCTGCAACGCGGCGGCGTAGAGCGTGTCGGCCACTTCCGGCTTGCTGCCGGCGCTGAGACGATTGCGGCGCTCGTGCTTCAGGCGCTGGCCATATTCGAGCCAGCGCAATTCCTCGAGCGCGCTGACCGAGACGTGCGAGTCCGAGCCGATCCCGAAACATCCGTTGGCCGCCAGGAACTCCTGCGCGGGGAACAAGCCGTCGCCGAGATTGGCCTCGGTCGTCGGGCACAGTCCCACCACGGCCTCGCTGTGCCCCATCATATGCACTTCGTCGGGCGTCACATGGGTGGCGTGGATCAGGCACCAGCGCTTGTCGATCTCGACCTTGTCGTAGAGCCATTCGACCGGCCGCCGGTTCGACCAGGCGCGGCAATCTTCCACCTCCTTGGTCTGCTCCGCGATATGGATGTGGATCGGCCGCTCGCCCGGATGAGCCGCCAGCACCGATTTGATGTCCGCCTCGGTCGCGGCGCGCAGCGAGTGGAAGCAGAGCCCCCAATCGGCGCCGATCCGCTTGCAGGCGCGGTCGACGCCGTCGATCAGCTTGAGGTACCGCTCGACATCGTTCTTGAAGCGCATCTGCTTGTCCGCCAGCGGCTTCCCGCCGAAACCGCCATGGGCGTAGAAGGTCGGCAGCAGCGTGAGGCCGATGCCCGACGCCTCGGCCGCGGCGGCGATGCGCTCCGCCATCTCGGCCAGGTTCGCATAGGGCGCGCCGCCCGGCTGGTGATGCAGGTAGTGGAACTCGGCGACCGAGGTGTAGCCGCCTTTCAGCATCTCGATATAGAGGTGGGTCGCGATCGCCTGCACCTGCTCCGGCGTCAGGCGCCCGACCAGGCGGTACATCAACTCGCGCCAGGTCCAGAAGCTGTCCTCGGGGTTGAGCGCCTCTTCGGCAAGCCCGGCCATCGCGCGCTGGAACGCATGCGAATGGAGGTTCGGAATGCCCGGCAGCAGCGGCCCCGCAACGCGCTCGTCCAGCGGCTGTTCACGGCCCTGCGACACCGTCTTGATCGTGCCGCTGTCATCGATCTCGATGCGCACATCGGGCCGCCAGCCATCGGTAAGCCAGGCAAAAGGCGCGTAGAGGACCTTCATGGGCGAATGGCTTCTTTGCAGTGTTGAATGGGGGGTTACCCTTGTGGTTACAAATCATGTCTGGCATAAGCCTGTCTAGACAGGAACGGACACGAATCTGTTGAATACCGAACTCCTGCCCCGATATTCGCGCGTCAAGCGCATGATTACCGACCGCATCGATTCCGGCGAATGGCAGCCGCGTCATCGCATTCCGTCGGAATCGGAACTGGTGCGCGACCTCGGTGTCAGCCGCATGACCATCAACCGCGCCCTGCGCGAGCTGACCATGGACGGCCGCCTGATCCGGGTCCAGGGCGTCGGCACCTTCGTTGCCGAGCCGAAGCCGATTTCCGCCCTGTTCGAGGTGCGCAACATCGCCGACGAGATCGCGGCGCGCGGCCACCGGCACAGCGCCCAGATGCTGACGTTGCGCAAGGAGAAGGCGAACGCGGACATCGCGCGTTCCCTGGGCTTGAGGACCGGCGATCCGGTGTTCCATTCGGTTCTGGTGCATTCCGAGGACGACATGCCGGTGCAGATCGAGGACCGCTATGTCTCACCGGCCTCGGCGCCGGACTATCTGGACCAGGATTTCGCGACCCAGACGCCGTACGTATACCTGATGGCGACGGCGCCGATCTCCGAGGCGGAGCACGTGATCGATGCCGTGCACGCGACGCCGGCCGAACGCAAGCTGCTGAAGATCGAGATCAACGAGCCGTGCCTCTGCCTCACCCGCACCACCTGGTCGAACGGGCGGCACGTCAGCTTTTCCCGCCTGCTCTATCCCGGCGGCCGCTACCG
>DASYRS010000168.1:0-4047 GCA_036004205.1 Dongiaceae bacterium | reverse complement strand
CACCATGGGGGAGGTCCCGTCGGCGCATGCCGACATTCGTCGGCGGGAGGGGGAAGCCGCGTTTCGGTGCGAGACAATCATCGCTCGCTTCCCCCACCCCGACCCGCCCCATGGTGGGGGTGGGGGAGCGATGCTCTGTTGGCCATATGCGATTGCCCTGCCTTGCGGGGGAGGGGGTGCCCTTGTTGGGGATGCTTTTTTCGCTTACCCCCGCTCCAGCACGCTGCGGAGTCTTTGCGCGAGGTCGCGTTTGCGGAAGGGTTTGTTGAGCAGCTCCAGGCCCTCGATGTCGTGGAAGCCGTTGGCCATCGCGCGGGCGGTGTAGCCGGAGGTGAGCAGGATTTTCAGCTTCGGATAGAGCCGCCGCGCCTCGCGCGCCAACTCGGTGCCGGTCATGCCGCCCGGCATGATGATGTCGGTGAACAGGAGGTCGATCTCCGGATGCGTCGCCAGCATCTGCAGCGCGGACTTGGCGCTGTCCGCCTCCAGCGTGCGATAGCCGAGATCGGCCAGCTGCTTCACCGTGACGGTGCGCAGGTCCTTGTTGTCCTCGACCATCAGGATGACTTCCGAGCCGATTGCCGGCGTCGCTTCGGTTGCATCGACGCGCACCTTCGCGGTCGCGCCGATGCCGGCGCGCGGCAGATAGATCTTCACGGTGGTGCCGTGGCCGACCTCGCTATAGATCTTGATATGGCCGCCGGATTGCTTGACGAAGCCATAGACCATGCTGAGGCCGAGGCCGGTTCCCTTCTCGATCCCCTTGGTGGTGAAGAACGGCTCGAAGCAACGCTCGATCACCTCCGCGCTCATGCCGGCGCCGGTGTCGCTGACCGAAAGCTGGATATAGTCGCCGGCCGTCACGTCGGCGTTGCGGGCGGCGTACTCGGGATCGAGATTGGTGTTGTGGGTTTCGATGCTGAGGGTGCCGCCCTTGGGCATGGCATCGCGCGCATTGATCGCGAGGTTGAGGATGGCTTCGTCCAGTTGCGCCGGATCGACCCGCACCGGCCACAAATCGGCGCCGGGATGCAGCTCCACCACCACCTGCTCGCCCAGGGTCCGGCGCAGCATGGTGGCGATCTGCGGCAGGCCCTGATTGAGATCGACGATCGCGGGCTGCAGCGGCTGGTTGCGCGAGAAGGCGAGCAGGCGGCGGGTCAGCTCCGCACCGCGCAGCGCGCCGCCCAGCGCCTCCTGGATGGTCTCGCGCAGCACGGGGTCCGCCGCGGCATGCTCCGCCGCGATGTCGAGGTTGCCGATGATGATGCCGAGCAGGTTGTTGAAATCGTGCGCGACGCCGCCGGTCAGTTGCCCGACCGCCTCCATCTTCACCGCCTGGCGCAATTGCTGCTCGATCGCCTTGCGCCCGGTGATGTCCTCGGAGAAGCCGAGCAGGTATTGCGGCTTGCCGTCCTTGTCCTTGACCGGGACCTTGGTGGTCTGCAGCAGGCGGGTGCCCTTGTAGCGCGTGGTGATGCGCTCCTCCTCGGTCAATTGCGGCGCGCCGGATTCGAACACCGCGCGGTCGCGCGCGACGAAATGGTCGGCCTCCTCCCTGGGGAAGAAATCGTAGTCGCTCTTGCCCATGAGGTCGCCGCGGCCGTAGCCGAGCAATTGCTCGCCCGCGCGGTTGAACAGGACGAAGCGGCAATCGGGATAGGACTTGACGAACAGCATGCCGGGCAGATTCTCGATCACCGCGTCGAGGAAGGTGCTGGTCTCCTGCAATTCGTCGATCAACGCCTGCTGGCTGAGGTCCAGCTTGCCGCGCGCTTCGTCCCGCGCCTGCAGGCGGACCATCTCGGTCACGTCCTCGACCCGATGGATGATCCAGGCGACCTCGCCGGCGGCGTTGAGCACGGGCGAATTGAGCGGAGCCCAATAGCGCATCTCGAAGCCGCCGCCTTCGGAGTCCGGGCGGCGGATGTCGTATTTCTGCACCGCCATCGCGTCGGGCCGGCGGAACTGCAGCACGCGCGTCAGCGAGGTGCGCAGGTTGCCGACGCCGCTCGCCGTCGGGTCATCGGGATTATCCGGGAATACGTCGAACAGGCCGCGACCCAGGATCTTGCCGCGCTCCGTCATGGTGGCGCGGCAATAGGCGTCGCTGACCGCGGAGATCGTCAGATCCGGCGTGAGCACGAGATAGAGGTTGGGCGCCGCCTCGAACAGCGCCCGGTAGTCCGGGACAGGTGCTGGTTTCACATCGTCCATTGAGCCGACTTTCGCCCTCGGCGGCTCGCCGCTTGGGGCGATACTGTCATGCCGGAATGGTTAATCGTTTGTTAAGATAGCATTGTCGAGGGTGATGAAGGCAACCCGCGGCCGGAGCCCACGATCCATTTTATGCCGAAAAGGCATTACACAGGCCCGTGATGGATCGGCCAAAGTAACAATCATGAAGGGTGGCAACGGGATCGCTGGACCATGATGAATGTGGCGTTCGAAACTCTGCATCCGGGCTTTGCCGCCATGCGCGATTATCTCACCGGCTTGCAGAGCCGTTCGCAGACCGGCCGGCGGATGCCGCGACGCGCCGATCTCGACCCCGCCGCCTTTCGCGACCTGCTGGCCTTCGTCAACCTGATCGACGTGGTGCTGGAGATGGATGCCGTGCGCTTCCGCTTTCGCCTGGTCGGAACGGCGCAGAGCGAGGCGGCGCAGCTTCACTATGCCGGGCGCTTTGTCGACGACGTGGTGGACCCGGCGTCGCGCCCCCGCGTGCTCGAGGACCTGACCCGGGTGGTCGCCACCTGCCGGCCGCATTACGGCCGCTACGGCATGCCGTTCCCGGGCCGCGGCTTCATCGATTCGGAGCGCGTGTTCTATCCGCTCTCCACCGACGACCGGATGGTGGATTGCATCCTGGCGCTGCATCACTACCCCGATCTGGCGCCGACACCGCGGCCAGGAGAATCCGAGGTGGGCGCGCAGGCCAGCATGGCTCAAGACTGGCATCTCGATGCCTGGCGCCAGGCGGTCGGCGCTGAATGACCCGGGCCGAATAATCCGGCCGAATAATCCGGGCTGGACCGGCCGGCACGCGTCCGCCTAACATCCCGGCGCCCCGCGTGGGGCGGGGGAAAATCGGCATGCCAGCTCGCACCAGAGACACGGCGCGAAGTCCGATCGCGATCGGTGATCGCGTTGCTTCGTTGCATGACCTCGTCGCGATCGCGCGCCAGGGCACGCGGGTTGCGCTCGGCGCCGGCGCGCTCAAGCGCATGCGCAAGTCGCGCAGGGTGGTGGAGAAATTGGCGGCGGGGCCGAAGCCGGTCTATGGCCTCAATACCGGCCTCGGCGCGGGGGTGGATACGCGCCTGTCGGTGGCGGAGATGAACGACTTCCAGGCGCGCGTGCTGATCGCGCGCTCGGTCGGGATCGGCCCCCGATTCGCGACCGCCGAGGTGCGCGCGCTGATGGCGGCCCGGCTGATCGGCCTTGCGCACGGCGCGGCCGGCATCTCGCCCGCGCTGGCGGAACGGATCGCCGCCATGCTGAACAACAAGGTTCATCCCGTCGTGCCGTCGGTGGCTTCGGTCGGCGAAAGCGATCTGGCGCCGCTGTCGCACGCCATGCTGCCCTTGATCGGCGCGGGCGAAGCGGAGCTCGGCGGCACAATCATGCCGGGGGCGGAGGCGATGCGCCGCGCCGGGATCACGCCGGTCGCCCTGGGTCCAAAGGACGGCATCGCGCTGGTCAGCGCCAACAGCGCCTCGCTCGGTCCCGGCGCGCTGGTGCTGCACGATGCCGGCACCGTGCTGCAGGCGCAGCGCGCCGCCATGGCGCTCAGCCTCGAAGGGTTTCGCGGCAGCCTCGACCCGTTCGATCCGCGCCTCTCCAAGGTGCGCGCGGCGCCGGGCCAGGTGGCAGCGGCTGCCGCGGTGCTGACGCTGCTGAAAGGCAGCCAGCTCCTGAAGCCGGGCGCGGCGCGGCGGGTGCAGGACCCCTTGAGCTTCCGCTGCTTTCCCAGCGTGCATGGCGCGGCGCTGGCGGCCCTGGCGAGCGCGACGGCGGTGCTGGAGCAGGAGCTGAACAGCGGCG
>DASYRS010000167.1:0-7028 GCA_036004205.1 Dongiaceae bacterium | reverse complement strand
ACCCTGCCGTTGATCAAGACCATGATCGCGGTCACGTTCCTGGTCGGGCTGTTGCCGGTGCTCGGCAATCTCATCTCCAACACCATCATCGTGGTGGTCAGCCTCAGCGTCTCGCTCTATGTCGCGCTGGCGTCGCTGGTTTTCCTGATCGCGATCCACAAGCTGGAATATTTCATCAATGCCCGGATCATCGGCGGGCAGATCCGCGCCCGCGCCTGGGAATTGCTGCTGGCCATGCTGGTGATGGAGGCGGCGTTCGGCATCCCCGGCGTCATCGCCGCGCCGATCTATTACGCCTATCTCAAGAACGAACTCTCCGCGCGCGGGCTGATCTAGCTCAAGTCTCAACGACGCGATCGGAATCGAGAATGCCCTGGATGAAATCGGGAATCTCGAGCCCCGCCTTGACCTTCGCCTCGAGCGCCGCCTCCGCCGAGCGCACCGCGGCCAAGCGCTGAAGCACCGAAGCCGCCTCGCCGCGGGGAACGATGACGATGCCGTCATTGTCGCCAATGACGATGTCGCCCGGCTCGATCGCAATGCCGCCCATGACGATCGGGTGGCCGACCGTTCCCGGCCCGTTGCGCACCGGCGAGTTGGGCGTGATGCCGGCGCAATAGAGCGGCAGGCCCACGCCGACGATGCCGGCCAGATCGCGCGCGAGGCCGTCGGTCACCAGCCCCAGCAGGCCGCGATTCTTCGCCATGCCCATCAGCAGGTCGCCGGTCACTGCGGTGGCGGTGAAGCTATCGGTCGCGGCGACCAGGATGTCGCCGGGCTTGGCCACCGCGAGCGCGGCGAACAAGGCGAGATTGTCCGCCGGGCCGCAATGGCAGGTGATCGCAACGCCGGCCAGGACCGATGTCGCGGGCATCAGCGGCTTGATCCGGTAGTCGAGCGCGCCGCGCCCGCCCATGGCATCGACGGCATAACCGGTCGGCACGCCGGCGAAGGCGGCGACGTCCTTGGCCGCGGGCCGCGGAAAGTCGCGCCGAATGTTGAGCAGCGGTGGATCCTTGATCATGGGTTCCGTCCATTCCGGGGCTGAAGCAGGATATCCTGGTTGATGGAAGCGATGCTGGTGACGCCGCAAAGACCCATGACGCGGTCGATCTCCTGCCGGTAGATCGAAAGCATGTGCGCGACGCCGGCTTCGCCGGCCACCGCCAGGCCCCACAATTGCGGCCGGCCGACCAGGCACGCCGTCGCGCCGATGGCGAGCGCCTTCACGACATCGCTGCCGCGCCGGATGCCGCCGTCGATCAGGATCGGGACACGGCCGCCGACGGCGTCGACGATGGCGGGCAGCGCATCGATGGTCGCGGGCGCGCCGTCGAGCTGACGGCCGCCGTGGTTGGAGACGATCAGCCCATCGACGCCACGCTTCACCGCGATCAGCGCCTCGTCTGGATGCAGCACGCCCTTGAGGATGAGCGGGCGGGTCCAGACCTTGCGCAGCGCGTCGACATCCGTCCACGACATGGACGGATCGAGCAGAGATGCCATGCGCCCGGCCAGCGCCTTGAGGTCGGCGGCTTCGCCCGGGCGCGCGTAGTTGCCGAAGGTGATCCGCTTGAGCTCGCGCCGCATGTGCCACAGCCAGTCCGCCTTCAGCGCCATTCCGGCCAGCCCGGCAAGGCCGAAGCGCGGCGGGATGCTGAAGCCGTTGCGGATGTCGCGCTCGCGGTTGCCGAGCAGCTGGTTGTCGGTGGTGAGCACCAGCGCGTCATAACCTGCCTTGGCCGCGCGCTCCGCCAATTCGCGGGTGAAGCCGCGGTCCTTGTAGATGAAGACCTGCATCCAGCGTGGGCTGGCGCCGGTGGCCGCCAATTCCTCCAGCGTGCAGACCGAGCCGTGGCTGAGGCAGAAGGCAGTGCCGGCCGCTTTCGCCGCGCGCGCCGCGCAGCGTTCGCCGTCGGGCCAGAACAGGCCGGCGAGGCCGGTGGGGCCGATGATGATCGGCATGCTGAGGCGCTGCCCGAACAAGGAGACCGACAGATCGCGCTGCGCGGCGCCGGACAGCGGGCGCGGCAGCAACGCGCTTTCGTCGAAGGCAGCTTCGTTGCGCCGCAAGGTGTATTCGTCCTCCGCGCCGCCGTCGGCGAAATCGAACACCGGCTTCGGCAGACGCGCGCGTGCCAGGGCACGCATCGCTTCGACGCTGTAGGCCCGCCGCCGCCAGCGCGGGATCGGCTCCGTCATGCAGCCTGGTCGAGGCGGTAGACGCGGATGGCGTTGTCGCGGAACAGCTTGCGCTTTTCCGCCGGCGTGGCGCCTTCGACCACCCAATCCAGGATCTCGACCCACTGCGGATAGGTTCCGGCGAGCTCCGACACGTGCCAGTCGCCGCCATACATGATCCGGTCGAAGCCGAAGGTCTCGATGGTGTGAGCGATATAGGGCTTGAGCTGCTCGCGGGTCCAGTTCTTGTGGTCCGCCTCGGTGGTGACGCCGGAGATCTTGCACACGACGTTGGGCATCGCCGCCAGCTCCTTCAGGTGCTGGCCCCACGGTTCGAACAGGCCGGCCTTGATTCCCGGCTTGCCGATATGGTCGAGGACGAAGCGCACCTCCGGGCATTGCCGCACCATCTTGATGGTATTGGGCATCTGGTGGTGGAGGATGCAGATGTCGAACACCAGGTCGGGCGCGGCCAGCAGCTTCACCCCCTCGATGAATTGCGGACGGATGCAGAAGTCGGGATCGGGATGGTTCTGGATCAGGCGCCGGATGCCGCGCAGGACCCTGTGGCGGCAGAGCTGGTAGAGCTCGGTCTCGACCGCCTTGCCGCGCTCGAGCGGCAGGGCGGCCACCATGCCTTTGAGGCGCGGCTCGCTTCTCGCAAGATTATCGATCCACGCCGCTTCCTCCAGATGCTGCGGAAAATCGACGTCGACTTCGACGAATACGAACTGATCGACCTTCACCGGCGCCGCGGCCTTGACGAGGTGCTCAGGCAGGACCTGCCGGTTGAGCGAGGGCGCATTCCTGGTCCAGGCGTAGCCGAACTTCTTCGGGTCGGCGAGATGCACGTGGCTGTCGACGATCGGGTAGTCAGGCATCGCAATCCCCCTGCGGCGAACTCAGCCGGAATGGTAGGGCAGAGAGGGCCGGCGGCGCCAGAAGCAACATCACGCGCCGACCGCCCGCAGCCGCGGCCAGGAAGCGAGCAGGCGTTGCGTGTAATCGGCCCGCGGCGCGTCGAACACCTGGGCGGCCGGGCCTTGCTCGACGATCCGGCCGCGATGCATGACGGCGGCGGAATCGGCGATCAGCCGCACCACCGCCAGGTTATGGCTGACCACCACCAGGGTCAGGTCGTTGTCGGCGCGCAGCTCCTGCAGCAGGTTGAGAAGGTCCCCTTGCACGGAGACATCGAGTCCCGCGGTCGGCTCGTCGGCGATCAGGATGCGCGGTCGCATCAGCAGCGCGCGGGCGACCGCGACGCGGCGCGCCTGGCCCCCGCTGACCTGGTAAGGATATTTGTCGAGCGTGGCGGCGGGCAGGCCGAGGCGCTGGAACAGGCTGCGCTGGCGGGCGCGGATTTGCTCGCGGGTCTCGCCCAGAACTTCGCCGACCTCATCGAGCAATTGCCCGATGCGCCGGCGCGGCGACAGGGACGCGGCGGGGTCCTGGAAGATGGCTTGCACCAGGCGCGAGCGCTGCCGGATGCCGGCGGCGCCGGTGCCGAGCGGTGCGCCGAACAAGGCGATCGAGCCCGAGGTGAGCCGCTCCAGCCCCAGGATCGTGCGCATCAAGGTGGTCTTGCCCGAGCCGCTTTCGCCCACCAGTCCGAAACAGTCGCGCGCCGGAACGTCGAGCGAGACGCCGTCCAGCGCCTGAGTATGGCCGAAGCGCACCTTGGCATCGCGGATGGAGATGGCGGGGCTCATCGCGCCTCCACCCGGATGCAGCGCGCCCAGTGGCCGGGCTCGGCACCGACCGGAACCGGCGGCGGCACGATGCGCGCGCAATCCTCGATCGCGATATCGCAGCGGGTGCGATAGATACAGCCCGACGGCGGATTCATCGGGTCGGGCAGATCGCCCGGGATCATCCGGAACCGGTTCTGCCGCGCATCGGCACCGCGCGGCGCATCGATCGTCACCTCGCAGGCCAGCAAGGCGCGGGTATAGGGATGGCCGGGATCGGCGGCGACCGCGGCGACCTTGCCCTGTTCCACCAACTCGCCGGCATACATGACCGCGATGTCGTCGCAATACTCCGCCACCAGCCCCAATGAATGAGTGATGATGAGGATGGAGCAGCCGATCCGGTCACGCAGGGCGCAGATCTCCTTCATGACCTGCGCTTCCACCGTGGCGTCGAGCGCGGTGGTCGGCTCGTCGGCGATCAGGATATCCGGCCGCGCCAGCAGCGCCATGGCGATGGCGACCCGCTGGCGCATGCCGCCGCTGAGCTCGTGCGGATATTGCGCCAGGCGCACTGCGGGGCGGTCGATGCCGACGACCGAGAGCGCATCGATGGCGGCCTGGCGTTGCGCCTCGCCGGTGAGATCAGGGGAGCGGCGCGCGAGCACTTCGTTCAAATGCGCGCGGATGGAAAAGACCGGATTGAGCGAGGCGAACGGGTCCTGGAAGATCATCGCCATGCGCCGGCCGCGCAATGCCGCGGTCGCGTGGGGCTGGGCAAGATCGAAACGATCGGCGCCAAGCTGCAGAGCGCCCGACGTCACCCGTGCATTGGCAGCAAGCAGGCCCATCAGTGCGAGCGCGATGGTCGATTTGCCGCTGCCGGACTCGCCGACCAGCCCCAGGATGCGGCCCGGCCCGGCCTCAAGATCGACGTTGCGGACGGCATGGTGAATCCCGGCCTTGGTTGCGAAATCGACATTGAGGGCGGTGATGGCCGCGCCGCTCATCGCCCGTGACCTTTCAGCTTCGGATCGGCGGCGTCGCGCAGCGCCTCGCCGAACAGGGTCGAGCCGAGGGTCGCCAGCGCCAGCGTGACCGCCGAGCCGATGGTCGGCCACCACGACTGGTTCAGATAGATGTAACCGTCCTTGATGAGGGTGCCGAGGCTGGCCTGCGGCGGCTGGACACCGAGCCCGAGGAAGGAAAGACCGGCCTCGATCGTGATCACCACCGGGATGTTCATGCTGGCGAGCACGATCAGCGGCCCCAGCACATTGGGCAGGAAGTGGCGCAAGATCAGCTTGGCGGTCGGCAGGCCGAGTATGCGCTCCGCGTCGATGAAGGGCTGGTGGCGCAGCGACAGGGTCTGCGCACGCGCCATGCGTCCGAACTGCGGAATGAACAGGATCGTCACGACCAACAGCAGGTTGCCGAAGCCGGTGCCGTAGAGCGCGACCAACCCCATGGCCAAGATGACCGGCGGGTAGGAGCTGATGATGTCGAACACGATGGTGACGGCGCGGTCGACATAACCGCCGGCCATGCCGGCCGTGATGCCAAGGACCGAACCGATCAGCAGAGAGGCTGCAACGACCAGCAGCGAGATGACGAGCGCCGCGCGCGTGCCCTGGGCGGTCCGCGCGAACAGATCCCGACCGAGATTGTCGGTGCCGAGCAGGTGCGCCATGCTCGGCATCTGGAAGCGATCCGGTATCGCAATCTTGTTGGGGTCGATGGCGAGGATCGGGCCGAGGGCGGCGAACAGCAGAATGGCGACCACCAGCACCAGGCCGATGCGGCCCGTGGGCGAGCGCCAAATGTCGGCGATGATGGCGCCCAGGCCGGCCATCATGCCGGTTGCTTCAGGCTGCGCGCGATCCGTGGATCGAGCATGGCGTTGAGCAGGTCGACCAGCAGGTTCGCGGCAACATAGGTGAGGACAGTGAACAGGATACCGGCCTGCACGACAGGGAAATTGCGGATCCGGATGGCGTTGTAGATCATCGTGCCGATGCCGGGCCGGGCGAACACGAACTCGACGAACACGGCGTTGCTGATCATGTCGCCGATGCCGAGGCCCATCACCGCGATCATCGGCACCAGCGCCAGGCGCAACGCGAAATGGCGGACGATCCGCCCCTCCGGCACGCCATAGGCCCGCATCATGCGCACATGCTGTTCGGAGAGCACCTCCAGCAGGGAGGCGCGGATCAGGCGCGCAAGATAGCCGATCCAGCCGATCGACAAGGCGGTCGCGGGCAGGACAAGATGCGCGAGCCGGTCCAGTGGATCGTCCGCCTCCCCGCCGCCGGTGACCGGCAGCCAGTGCAACTGGATCGAAAAGATCAGCAGCAGGAAGATCGCGACCACGAAGGCAGGCGTGGTGATGAACGCGACCGAGGACACGCCCAGCCCGGTGTCCAGCATCGAGCCCGGCTTCAGGGCGGCAGTGCACCCCAGCGTGATGCCGAACACCAGGGAGACCAGCAACGCCGCCCCCGCAAGCTGGAGAGTGTTGGGCAGCGCTTCCAGCACCATGTCCAGGATCGGCCGCCTGGTAATGATGTCGGCGCCGAGATCGCCCCGAACGGCGTTGCTAAAGAATAGCAGGGCTTGTTCCGGGATCGAGCGATCGAGCCCCATGCGCGCGGCGAAATCCGCGCGCAGTTCCGGCGTCGCGCGCGGACCCAGCAGGATGCCCGCCAGATCGCCCGGCACGAACTGGATGATGACGAACAGAAACAGGATGGCGCCAACCAAAGTCAGCGCGGTGGCGGCCACGCGGTGGAGGATGAAGTTGGCTAGAGGGGACATGGACCAAGGCTCCCCTTCCCACCTTGCGGGGGGAAGGGGAGTTCTTTGCGGCTAGAGCTGTTTGGACGCACCAATTGGCTGCTGGCCCTATGCCTGCTTGAAATAGCGGTACTGCCAGTTGTTGCCATTGGGCAGGATCGCGGGGCTCAGCGACTTGGCGTGGGCGAAATCGTGCACGCCATGGGTGATCCAGATGCAGGAGGCGGATTCGTCCAGCAATTGCTGCATGCGGATGTATTTCTCCGCGCGCTTGGCGTTGTCGGTGATCGACGCCGCCTCCTTGTGCAGCGCATCGAATTCCGGGCTTTTCCAGCGCTGCCAGTTCCACACGCCGACCTG
>DASYRS010000166.1:0-5271 GCA_036004205.1 Dongiaceae bacterium | reverse complement strand
ATTTACAGCCTAGCGATGGCGGGCGTCCTGTCGATCAGCGCCGCAAGTGACGGGACTTTGATTCTCGGGATCGCGCTGTCGCTCGTCATATTCGTCGCAGCAGTACTCTTGAACCATTTCGACCGCGATTGGATCGCCCGGCTGATCCAGCTTATCACCGCGTTTGGCCTTCTCTATTTCTTGACCCCCGGAATGTCACATCACCTTCCATTGAATCTTCGGGTGGCCCACGCCGCCTGCGCGCTAATCGCGATGTCGATCCCCGCTCTGACGTGGCCGCCACGGTCGAGCGGAGCAGCCGATACCCGCTGATCACCATGCAGCGGAATGCCCAAAGCGATGATGTGAAGTTCCTGGCGCTGTCGCGGCCGGATTTCATGCTTGCCGATGCGGAACGCATTGCGCGCGAGCTCTATGGCGTCGACGCCACGGGCAAGGAATTCTATGCCGAGCGCGATCGCAGCTTTTACCTGCGCGCCGCGGACGGGCGCGAATTCGTGCTCAAGATCGTCCACGCGGACGAAGTCGAATCCAATATCGATCTGCAGGTACAGGCACTGAGCTGGCTCTCGCGCCAGGACCCCGGCCTCCCGATCCCGCGTATGCAGTGCGACCGGAACGGTGCGCAGATCACGCACGCACCATCGGCCGACGGCCGCAGGCATGCGGTCTGGATGCTGAGCTACCTGCCCGGCACGCCGATCATGGAGACCAATCCGGACAGCGGAACGGTACGCGAGCTTGGCCGGATCATGGGTCGCATGGACCAGGCGCTGCGCGGCTTCTTTCATCCGGCGGCGGGGCACGAGATCGTGTGGGACGCACGCATGGCGCCGCGCCTCGCTCACCATCTGGCCTTGATCGAGGATGCGGCGGACCGCGCGCTGCTCGAGCGCATCATTGCGCGCTTCGCCGCCGATGCGCTGCCCAGGCTGAACGGCCTGCGCGCGCAGGTCATCCACAACGACTTCAACTTCCACAATGTCCTGGTCGATGAAAAGAACCCGGACCGCATTACCGGCCTGATCGATTTCGGCGACATGATCCATGGACCGTTGATCATCGAACCGGCGGTCGCGGGATCGGACGCCGTGCTCGGCACCGATCGGCCGCTGGAGCGGGTGGTGGAACTGCTGCGCGGCTATCACAAGATCGTCCCCTTGTCGGTCGAGGAAACCGACCTGGTGTTCGACCTGATCCAGTCGCGCCACGCGATGGCCCTGGCGATTCTGGCGCGGCGGCGGGCGCAGAACATGACGGAGACCAACTATCTCGAAGGCTACGCGGAACCGTGCCGCAAGTCCGCTTGGGCGATGGAGGAGATCGGACGCGATCGCGCGTCGGCGGCGTTCCGCGCGGCGATCGAACCCCGGCGCTCCGTGCGCGTGCCGCAGATCCCCGCCGGCGAGGTCGATGCCGACCGCGCGGCGATGCTGGCCCGGCGCAAGCGCTTCATGGGGCCGCAGGCCTACATGTTCTACGAGAAGCCACTGCACATGGTGCGCGGCGAAGGCGCCTGGCTCTACGACGTGACGGGGCGGCGCTATCTCGACGTCTACAACAACGTGCCGCATGTCGGGCACTGCCATCCGCACGTGGTGGAAGCGATCGCGCGCCAGGCGGCGATCCTCAACACCAACACGCGCTACCTGTTCGATGAAGTGCTGGATTATGCCGAGCGCCTCGGCGCGACCATGCCGGCCGGTTCCGGTTTGACCGCCTGCATGTTCGTCAATTCCGGCAGCGAGGCGGTCGATCTCGCGGGGCGGCTGGCCAAAGCCTATACCGGCAACAGCGGCGCGCTGGTGATGGAATATGCCTATCACGGCTGGACCGAAGCGGTGGAGGCGTTGTCCCCGGAAATCGGCGCCGGCGCCGCGTGGAGGCCGCACGTTCGCATGCTGACCGCCCCCGACGAATATCGCGGACCACATCGGCGCGGCAGCAACGACATCGCCGCGCGCTATGCCGCCGATGCCGACCGCGCGATCCGATCGCTGGCCGAGGGCGGGCACAAGCCGGCATTTTTCATCGCCGATGCCGCGCTGCTCACCAACGGCGTGATCGACGCGCCGATGGGCTGGCTGAAGGGCGTCTATGACCGCGTGCGCAAGGCGGGCGGGCTCTGCATCGCCGACGAGGTGCAGACCGGATTCGGCCGCCAGGGCGACGCCATGTGGGGCTTCGAACTGCACGGCGTGACGCCCGATATCGTGTGCATGGGCAAGCCGATCGGCAACGGTCATCCGCTGGGCGCCGTGGTGACGCGGCCTGAGATCGTGCAGGCGCTGGTCGACCAGCGCATCTTCTTCAGCACCTTCGGCGGCAACAACGTCGCCTGCGCCGCCGGCATGGCCGTGCTCGACGTGCTGGAGCAAGAGGGCCTGCAGGAGAATGCAAAGGTCGTCGGGACCCATTTCAAGCAAAGCCTGCGCACGCTTGCTGGGCGGCATGAATGGATCGGCGACGTGCGCGGGCGCGGCCTGCTGGTCGGCCTCGAGCTGGTGCGCGACCGCAAGAGTCTGGAACCGGCGGCGGCCGAGACCAAGCGCGTCGTCAACCGCATGCGCGACCTCGGCGTGCTGACCGCGAGTGAAGGTCCACACGGCAACGTCTTGAAGCTGCGCCCGCCGATCTGCTTCACGCGCGAGCAGGCGGATTTGACCATCGCGGCGGTCGATCAGGCTCTGTCGGAGCTTTAGGGGAACGCGGCCGACACGTTCGGCATCTATTGGTCAGGGCCAATAGATCGGAACTGTTTCATGCTTCGTCAAAACAAGCGTCGAGCGGAAAAGTCCTCGCACAACAAGACCCACCACGGACCCGGCCTGCTCCGCGTCCTGGCGCGCTCGCCGGCGGTGCTTGCCGGTTATCTCGGCTTGCACCAAGGCTTGGCCAACGGCCGGCTATCCGCGGTCGAGCGCTCCCTGGTTGCGCTCATGGTGGCGCAGCGCAGCCTCAGCCCCTACTGCCTCTCGGTCCAGACCCGCCTGGCGCGCGAGGCCGGCCTGACGCCGGACCAGATCCTGGCGGCGCGCGAGGGCTGCGCCGGTTCGGACCGGCAGGTGGCGCTGCTGTTCCTGGCCGGCAAGCTGGTGGTCAATCGCGGCGAGCTGGCCGAGGCGGACCTGGCCGCCGTGCGCCAGGCCGGCCTCTCCGACGATGAGATCATGGAGGTGATCGGCCACGTCGCCCTCCACCTCACCGCCGCCTCGGTCAGCCATGCGGCGCGCCTCAAGCTTGATTTTCCGCCCGCCCCGCCGCTGCCCGCCTTCTAGACCGGCGCCACGTCGCATGAGTTCGGCGCAAGACGCTACTGAGTTTTTTGGGCGTTCATGGCAACCCGAGAAGCTGGTCAACTTCGTACCTTCAACCGGCTCCTGAGCCGGAGGAAAGGCCGGTTTTGGGGGCGCTGGGCATGCTTGTCGATCCACCATCGAACGCGGGCCGGACGGCCGAACCGGAGGTTCGCGGCGGCACCGGCGTCGGTGGGCGGCGCAAATTCGGCGATGCGTGCCTCGCCAGCGGACAGGCGAGCGCCCGCGTGGCCAATCCACATTTCCTCGCCCACGGCCAGGACGGCGTCATCGCCTGCCAGATCCTGCTGCTGCCCGGGTTCGAGCTGAACGAGCTCTCGGCACTCAGCGAGGCGTTCGACTGCGCCAACCGTGTGCTCAGCGAAACTCAATTCGACTGGCATCTGGCGAGCCTGGATGGCGGCCCCGTCGCCTCGGCGGGCGGCCTGCCGGTCGCGGTCGCCCGCTCGGCGCAGAACAGCGAGCACCTGTTCCTGCTCTCGGCCTATGGCGGGGAGTTGGCGAAGCCCGGCATGTCCGCTTTGCTCTGCCGCCGCTATGCCATGGGCACCCGCATCGCGGCGATCGGCGGCGCCTGCGCCCTGCTGGCGGAGGCTGGATTGCTGGCGGCGCGCCCTTGTGCCGCCCACTGGTCGCTGGCCGATGCGCTGATGGAGCGCGCGCAGGACCTGGAGATCGCCGACCGGCTCTATGCGATCGACGAGCGCATCGCCACCTGCGCCGGGCGCGATGCCACGCTCGACTTCGCGCTGCGACTGATCGCCGACGCCGCCGGCGAACCGCTGGCGCGCATCGTCGCCGACAGCCTCAACCACGCGCGCCCGCGCGAAGCGAACGAGCGGCAGCTGAGCGAACTCGATTTCAGCGGCCAGCGCGGCGCCAGCGCCATCGCCCACACCGTCGCCGCGATGCGCCGCCGCATGACCGAGGGCGAGGACCTCGAAGGCATCGCCGCGCAATCCGGCGTCAGCCAGCGTCAGTTGCAGCGACTGTTCCGCCGCCATCTCGGCATGACGCCGACCCAGTATTTCTTGAAGGCGCGGCTGCAGCGCGCGCGCCATCTGCTGCAATATTCGACCTTGAGCGTGACCGAGATCGCGATCGCCACCGGCTTCGCCTCGATCTCGCATTTCACGCGGCGCTATACCGAGCTTTACGGCCGCACGCCGACCGCGGAGCGCGGCCGCACCCCGCGGCGCGCGCGACCCACAAAGACCGGTTTTGCATTGGAGCGAACCGCCGCGTAGATCGAATCCATTCATCCCGCGTTCAGCTTCGCAAACAAGGCGGAGCAAAATCCTCCGTTCATCCGCGCACGATCCCGCGAGCCGGAACATTTCGCGCATCGAATTGTATTGGCTATGGGCCTCGCGAGTATTCAGCACGGAGAGCAATGATGAACCGTACACTGAACCTGCCACTCTTGGCGAGCGCGCTCGTCCTCGTTCTTGGCACGATGCCCTCGCAAGCCGATTCGTCGGTGGCTGGCAGCGACGACGTGAAATCCGACCAGGCCGAACAGCACGCACCGGCGGCCGCATCGAACAATGAGGTGTCGGACCC
Organism: Dongiaceae bacterium; assembly: GCA_036004205.1. Classification (GTDB taxonomy): domain Bacteria; phylum Pseudomonadota; class Alphaproteobacteria; order Dongiales; family Dongiaceae; genus Dongia_A. The sequence continues at coordinate 391 of DASYRS010000166.1, read as the reverse complement.
GACCGGTGAAGCCGCTGCGGGAGGTCAGCAGGTCGACGCAGAAGCGCAAGATGCCGCTGAGCCAGGCTCCGCCACATCCGACGATGTGGCATCCGACCAGACGAATTCGGACGATGCCGAAGCCGCAACCAGCGATGATGACGCCGTTGCCGATAATGCGGGCGGCGACAATGCGATCGCCCGCTCAAGATCGTCCACCAAGTCGATCGTCACGCCTCACATGACGATGAGCATCAGCCATTCGAACGGATTGGCGAAGGACGAGGATGGCAACTTGGCCATGGCCAAGGCAATGGCGAAGGCGCAGGCACTCGATACGCCCGGACAGACGCGCACCGACACGATGGCGAAAACCAGCGTGAAGGTTGAAGGCGATGCCGAGGCCGACGCC
>DASYRS010000165.1:0-8853 GCA_036004205.1 Dongiaceae bacterium | reverse complement strand
GCCCGTCTTATCGAACAGTATAAGAAGTGGAAGGCGGAGCCGTAATAGCACGCCGGGGTTTTTCCTGGGGTTTTCGCGCAAACAGCCGCTCGCAGCCTTCCCGGCCTGCGATGCTCGATTTCGATGGTGCTGCTGTGACTTAGATTTGGAGCGGGCGAAGGGATTCGAACCCTCGACCCCAACCTTGGCAAGGTTGTGCTCTACCCCTGAGCTACGCCCGCGCTCCGTCGGTGGGCGGCGCGCATCATAGCGATCAGCGACACATTTGCAAGCCTCCGGTTTCGAGCCTTTTCAAGGGCTTGGCCTCGGAATCCGGGGCTTTCACGATCGGCCCTCGAATGGCCGGGCTGGCATTCGGCGCCGGGGTTCGCTATCTGACGGCCTCGATTCGCAGCCATGAAAGCCCGCCCGCCCCATGCCCAGCCCCATGCCCAGCGCTGTCTCCGCCACCGCAGCCACCGCCGCCATCCCCACCTCGCCCCAGCAATTGCTGGCGCGGCTGGATGGGCTCGGCATCGCCTATCGGAATCACGAACACGCGGCGGTCTTCACGGTCGAGGAGGCCAAGGCCCTGCGCGGGGAGCTGACCGGCGGCCACATCAAGAACCTCTTCCTCCGCAACAAGAAGGAGGAGATGTGGCTGGTGGTGGCGGAAGAGGACAAGCGCATCGACCTGAAGGCGCTGGGTGAGCGGCTTGGCGCGGGCAAGTTCTCCTTCGGTTCGCCGGACCGGCTGCTGCGCTATCTCGGCGTGCTGCCGGGTGCGGTTACGCCCTTCGGCATCATCAACGACAAGGACCGCAAGGTGAGCGTGGTGCTGGACCGGGACCTGATGGGCTTCAACCCGGTCAATGCCCACCCATTGGTCAATACCATGACAACGGCCTTATCTCCGCAGGACCTGGTGAAATTCCTCGAAGCCGAGGGGCATAAGCCGGACATCCGGGATATCGGGTGACAGCCGGACGACCTGGGGCCCCGGCTTGATCCGGGCCCGCCGAAGGGCCAAATTAACGGCCAAGATCAGGGATTATTTGGAGTTCTGAGAGATGGATCAGTTGATTGGCGGCGGCAAGCCGGGTGCCGGCAAACCGGGCGCCCAAATGGGCGACAAGGGGGCGGGCGACCTGGTGAAGGACACCAACACCGCCTCGTTCAAGGCCGACGTGCTCGACGCCTCGATGCAGGTGCCGGTGATCGTGGATTTCTGGGCGCCCTGGTGCGGCCCGTGCAAGCAGCTTGGCCCCATCATCGAAAAGGCGGTGAAGGACGCGCGTGGCGCGGTCAGGCTGGTCAAGATCAACGTCGACGAGAACCAGGAGCTGGCGGCGCAAATGCGCATCCAGTCGATCCCGGCGGTCTACGCCTTCTTCCAGGGCCGCCCGGTCGACGGCTTCGTCGGGGCCCAGCCGGAAAGCGCGCTGAAGCAGTTCATCCAGAAGCTGGCCAAGCTGGGAGCCGGCGAGGCTGGCCCCTCGCCGATCGACGAAGCCCTGGAGCATGCCGAGGCCGCGCTGAAGGAAGGCGACCACGAGGCCGCCAGCGCGATCTTCGCGCAAGTCCTGGAGCATGAGCCGGACAACGTGAAGGCGCTGGGCGGCATCGCGCGCTGCTGCATCGCGGTGGGCGAGCTGGACCAGGCCAAGCATTTCCTCAGCCAGGTGCCGGCGGCGCAGGCGAGCAATCCGGCGATCGTCGGCGCGCGCGCGCAGCTGGAGCTGGCGGAGGCGGGGCAGAAGGCGGCGGGCCAGTCGCAGGAGCTGCGCGCCCGGGTCGATGCCAATCCAAAGGATTTCGAGGCGCGCTTCGCGCTGGCCCAGGCCCTATTCGCGGGCGGCGACCGCGAGGGCGGGGTCGACCAGCTGCTGGAGATTATCCGCCTCAACCGCGCCTGGAACGAGGAAGCGGCGCGCAAGGAGCTGGTCAAGTTCTTCGAGGCCATGGGCCCGACCGATCCGCTGACCTTGAGCGCGCGGCGTCGCCTGTCCTCGCTTCTGTTCAGCTAGGATAAGCATGCGCCCCGGCCCAACGTCGCTCGGTCCCTTCGATCCCGGTTATCGCGAATTGCCGGAGGCGCTGCCGATCTTTCCGCTGACCGGCGCCGTCCTCATCCCTGGCGGGCGGCTGCCGCTCAACATCTTCGAGCCGCGCTACCTCGCCATGACGCGCCACGCGCTGCTGCAGCCGACGCGCCTCATCGGCATGGTGCAGCCTGTCGAGCACAATGCCGACCGCAACCTCGATCCCGCCGAGCGGCCGGCCGTGCAGCGCATCGGCTGCGCCGGCCGCCTCGTCTCGTTCCAGGAGACGGAAGAGGGGCGCTATGTCATCACTTTGAGCGGCCTGATCCGCTTCGCGATCCGGCGCGAATTGCCGATGCATGAAAGCGGCTTCCGTATGGTCGAGCCGGACTTCGCGCCTTTTGCCGAGGATATGGCCGAGCGCGATTTCGAGATGGCGGCGAAGGCGGAGTTCCTCGCCGCCTTCAAGGCCTATGTCGACGCCAAGCAACTGAAGGTCGATTGGGACGCCATCAAGGGCGCGCCCGACGACCACCTGCTGGTCTCGCTCGCCATGCTCTCGCCGTTCTCGCCGGAGGAGAAGCAGAGCCTGCTGGAATGCGCCGACCTCGCGCAGCTGGCGGCGATGATGACGGCCTTGTTCGAGCTGGCGGTCGCCAACCGGCAATCGCCCGACCGCATCCTGCACTGACGGCATTCTGCATTGAGGGCATCGCCATGACCGACGCCACGCCATCCGACCGCAACCCCGCTTTCGCCGTGGACCCGAAGCTGCTGGAGATCCTGGTCTGCCCGCTGACCAAGGGCACGCTGATCTACGACCGCGAGAAGCAGGAGCTGATCAGCCGCGGCGCGGGTCTGGCTTATCCGATCCGCGACGGCATCCCCATCATGCTGGTCGACGAAGCCCGCCAGCTCACGGACGACGAGTTGGCGGCGAATTAGCCACTCTCATGCCCACCGACAAACACGAGGACGTCAGCACCCAGCATTGGCCGGTGGAGATCCGGCTGAAGCAGGCTGAGAAAATGCTGGAAGTGGATTTCGACGACGGATCGCGCTTCCGCTATCCGGCGGAATTGCTGCGGGTGGAAAGCCCGTCGGCGGAAGTGATGGGGCATGGGCCGGGGCAGAAGACCATCATCGCGGGCCGGCGACATGTCGGCATCCTGGCGTTGGAGCCGGTGGGCAATTACGCGGTCCGCATCAAGTTCGACGATTTGCACGATACCGGCCTCTATTCGTGGCGCTATCTCTACGAGTTGGGGCGCGACCAGGAGAAGATCTGGGCGGAATACCTGAAGGCGCTCGCCGACAAGGGCCTGAGCCGCGATCCGCCTTCACGTCATTGATTTCATCCGGAACCAGCCAGCCGCGGTAATGGGCGAGCAGACCGACCAGCGGCAGGCCAAGGCGCACGTCGAACCGGAACCGACCATCCTCGACCTGTTCGAAAGCGCGTGTCTGCGGCAGCAGCGCGCGGGGCAATCGGATGCCGAGGAGCTTTCCCTTGACCATTTCGTAATGCAGTCGCGTGCCGTCCCAGCGCAGCTGGATGGTGAAGGTGAAGGGCCCGAACCGCTCCCTGATCTCGCCCGGGATGAGCGCGCGGCTGAGATGCGAGCGCATGATGCGGCCGCCGAAATTCCGCTCCCAGGTCTCATCGCCGCCGCGCGCGATGAACTTGACCGCGAGCGGCAGGTCGCGGCCTTTACGCGGCAGGCGGAACAAGGCGCTGACCAGGAGCGCTAGCGGGTTTCGGCTGTGATCGACGTCGCAGCGGCCGCTGGCCCGGTTGCACAGCGTGCGGGTATGCACGACGCGAATCGGCTCGGGCAGCTTGGCGAAGTCGCGGTGCATCGCCAGGGCGAAAAGATCGCTGCGATCCTTCATGCGTCCCAGCGTGAAAACCGGCAGATGCGACACCTGAGACAGGATCTCCTCCACGCCGAGGATACCGATGCAGGGATATGCCCCGCTCGGCAAGCTCCCGCCACGCGTCAGCCGCGCGACCAGCGCCACCGCCGGCGCGGCCGGAATGAAGGGCCCTTGTCCGTCTTCGGCAACCAGGCGCCAGCGACAGGAGGTCCGCCGGCCGGACCCGTCCGTGCCCTCGATATCCACCAACATGCCGCCGCGATCGCTGCCCAGGGCATGCAAGCGATCGGCGGTCCAGCGCAACGGACGGCTCAGCGGCAACAGGCTCCTGATCCATCCCGCCCGCACCGGCAGGGAGAGCAGCCATAGGCCGACATGCAGGATCGACAGCTCGAGCCCGGCATAGAACTCCACGGTCTTGAGCGTGGGATAGAGCTTGGGCAGCAGCACGAGGTCCGGCGCGTCGCACGCCGACAGCCAGCGTTTGCCGAGCGTGCGGCCGCTATCGATGCGGATCCGACGCCGGTGCATCTCGCCCCAGCCCGGCACATTCGCCCGGCTTCCGGCGCGCAGGACCGGCAAGGGCTTGCCCGCCTGGCCCAGCACGGCGTCCACCAGCGCTGCGCCGCGCGGTGCGTTGTTTCCGGGACTGATGCCGATGCGGATCGCGGTGGGGCTAAGGCCGGCCTCCGCCACCACCGCGCCCGACAAGGCGGGCACCGTGCTGGCGCCGGTGACGACAGCAACGCCCTTGGCGCGTGCGGCTTCATCCAGTCGCGCGATGCCGGCGACGAATTCATGCGAATCCGCGAGATCGATGTAATGCGCGCCGGCCGCGATGCAGGCTTCCGCGACCCTGTAATCGGCGTTCTGGAACGGTCCAACCGTGTTGATGACAACCTGCGGCCGCCGCGCCATCAAGGCGGCGAGATCGCCTGGCTTGGCGATGTCGAGCGCCGCATGCTGGGCGTTCAACTCACGCGCCAGCGCTTCCGCCTGCCGCGCGTCACGGCCGACGATCAGGATCTCGACCTCTGGGAAGCGCGCCAGCAGGCGGCAAATGCGGCTGCCGAAGGCGCCATAGCCACCGAGCACGGCAACGTGGAGAGTCAGAGCGGCCGCCCCTGCACTAGGCGCGGCAGCTTGCCGACGATGCCCATGGCATGGCGCATGGCGAGGCGCTTCAGCGGCATGGTGCGATTGAACAGCGCGAAGCCGATGTCGCGCGCCAGCCGCAGCGGCGCGAAATCGTTGGAGAACAGGCGCGTCAGGCCATCCATGAAGGTCGACAGCATGATGTTGTCGAAGCGCCGCCAGCGCGCGTAGCGGTCCAGCACCTCGAGCGAGCCGAGATCGAGGCCTGCGCGTCCCGCCTCGACCAGCACTTCGGCCAAGGCCGCGACATCGCGCACGCCGAGATTGAAGCCCTGGCCGGCGATGGGGTGGATGCCGTGCGCCGCATCGCCGGCCAAGGCGAAGCGCTCGCGCACATAGGAATCCGCCAAGGTCATGGTCAGCGGATAGGAGAAGCGTGGACCCAGCGGCCGCACCTGGCCGAGGCTGAGGCCGAAGCGCCGCTCGATCTCCTGGCCGAACGCTTCCTCATCCAGTTTCAGCAGCATCGGCACCAGGCGCGGGTCCTCCGACCACACGATGGACGAGCGGTGGCGTTGGCTGCCGTCGGCCAAGGTCTCGTCGGTCATCGGCAGCATCGCGAAGGGTCCCGCCGGCAGGAAATGCTCATGCGCGACCGCGCCGTGCGGCTTCTCATGCGCGACGGTGCAGACGATCGCGGTCTGGTGGTAGCCGAACTGCCGTGACCCGATCCCCGCCATGCGCCGCAATGCCGATTGCTTGCCGTCGGCCGCCACCACCAATCGCGCAGTGAGACCACGCCCATTGTCCAGCGTCACACGCGCGGCCTCGCTGGTGAGATCGAGGGCGGTCACCAGGCGCGGCGCGAGGTGCGTGAGGTTGGCACATTCCTTCGCCCGCGCCAGCAGCGCGATCCGCGTCACGCGATTTTCGACGATGTAGCCGAAAGGCGCACTCGCCGGCTGCGTGTCGGGCTCGCAGGACATGATCACGGGAGATTCGGGTTCGGAAACCGGCGCGGCCGGCTTGCGATCCAGCAGATCGAGATGGCTGTAATGCACGTAGGCGTGGCTCTGGCTCTTCACGTGCCAACCGCCATCGGTAACGCGGATGTCGCGAATCGGTTGCGCGTGCGGTGCGATGCCGTTCCAGGCGCCGATCGCCCGCAGCACCTGCTGCGAGCCGTACGCGATGGCGGCGGAACGGCCGTCATAGGCTGTGCTGCCGAGGGCCTCGGCCGATTCGGCTTCGACCACGATGGTGCGGATGCCGCCTTCCGCGCAGGCGATGGCGAGCGTCAGGCCGACCAGCCCGCCGCCGACCACGATCAACTCCGCTTCGCTCTCCTCTGCGATGCCCCCGTTCGTCATGCGGTCAAGGTGGCGGCTTGGCGCGCGATTGTCCAGCGGCTACAAGGACGCATGGCTAGGCCCGCGAAATTCACCGCCGATTTCGGCAAGACCGCCGAGGATTACGCGCGCCACCGCGCCGGCTATCCCGACTGGCTGTTCGAGCGGTTGATGCGGCGCGGCCTGGTCCGACCAGGCATGCGCGCGCTCGATCTCGCCACCGGCACCGGCTACCTGGCGCGCGGCCTGGCGCAGCGCGGCCTCATCGTCACGGGGCTCGACGTGTCGGCCGAGATGATGGCGGCGGCCAAGGCGCTGGACGCCGCGCAGGGCCTCCGGATCGAGTATGTGACGGGCAAGGCCGAGGAGACCGGGCTGCCCGCCGTGTGCTTCGACCTGGTGACGGCGGCCACCTGCTGGCACTGGTTCGACCACGCGAAGGCGTCGGCGGAAGTGCTGCGCCTGCTGAAGCCCGGCGGCTGGCTGGTGATCTGCTCGCAGGATTGGCTGCCGCAGGGCGGCAACCTGGTCGCGCGCACCGAGGCGATCGTGAAGCGGCACAATCCCAAATGGCCGTGGGACGGGCTCGACGGATTGAAGCCCGGCTTCGTGCGCGACCTGCGCGCGGCAGGCTTCCAATCGATCGAGAGCTTCTCGATCGATTTCGACATCCCCTACAGCCACGAAGGCTGGCGCGGCCGCATGCGCGCCTCCGCCGGAATTTCCGGCAGCCTGCCGCCCGATCAGGTGCGGGCGTTCGATGCCGAGCTCGCCACGATGCTGGCTCGCGATTTCCCCGACCAGCCGATCCAGGTCGCGCACTGCGTGTCCGTGGCTCTCGGTCGCAATGCCAGCTAAACCGGCAACTGCGCCTGCGCGCGGGATGTCCCAACCGGAACATTCAGGATCGCCAGCCTGACCAGCAGATAGAGTAGCGTCGCATTCAGCAGGTGCCACAGGAAGTGCGTGCCGAGTGGAAAGGCCTCGCAGACCGGCATGTCGCTGCTGCGTGCCGTGAAGGCGAGGAAGAACATGGCGATTGCCCCCAGCATGGCTTTCGCCGCCGGGTGGCCTCGGCGCTTCAGCGTCGCGCCGATCACGATAAAGACCAGAATGGTCGGAATGAATAGCGCGCCACCCCAAAGCACGTCGCCGGGCACGGCCGCTTCAAGCATGAAGGTAGCAACAAAGAAAACCGCTAGCGCGAGCGCCGCCCATGGGCTTGGCCAATGGAACAGATAGGTCAGGGCAAACCACAGATATAGCAGCATGAAGGCCAGGATGGGGACGACATCGCCCCATTCCGCCCAGCGCGTTCCGACAGTGTGGAACAGGAAGCTGCCAAGGCCGACGACCGCCATCGCGACGATAAGCGTTTGGATAAGCGGCTTGGCCATGGATGCTGGCTGACGCGCTTGCAGTCGCCAGGCGAGCCAAGCTCCAATCAGGAAGGCCGCATTGGTGAAAGCGTTGACCAGCTCCGCGTCCAGATCAGGCGTGGTGCGTTCGCAGTAATGGTCTATGGCGCGGCAGAGTTCTGGATGATCGGCGAAGATGGCCGGACATTGCAGGGACACGGATCTAGGCCTCGCGCTCCGAATCGATGATCTGGCGGGCGACGCGGCCGGCGAAGCCGGCGCGGGCCATGGCGGCCAGGTCCTTGTCACGGCACTCGGCGCGCGCGTCGTCGGCGCTGCGATAGGGGCCGAGGCGCCGGCGCCGGGCATAGCGCCGCGCGGCTTCCAGCTCCGGCTCCTCATATTCCACCGACAGGCGGTCGACCGCTTCGCGCGCGGTCTCCGCCGCGACGCCCTTGGAAGCGAGGTTGGCGATGATATGCGCGCGCGAGGTGCCGCGTGCCGAGAGGGTGCGGGCCTTGGCCTCGGCATAGGCGCGGTCGCTCAGGAACCCGCTGGCCTCCAGCCACTGGATGCAATCCTCGAGGGCGGCCAGCAGGGGCGCCGGATCGTCGCCATGGGCGCGCGCGGAATTGCGGATCTTGCGCAGCATCACCTGGCGCAGGCGCGCGCGGGTGGCGGCGAAGCGGTCGAGATAGTCCAGCGCGGCGCCCTTCATATCCGCGGGCGTCAACCGGCGCGGCGGTCGCAGATGGCCCATGCGCGCATGGTGCCAGAATCCGCGCGGGATGCCAAGGTGGGCGACTTGCGTCCCGCATCATGTGTGACTATCGTCCCGCGCCATGTCCTCGCAGCGTGCTCTCGTTCAAACACCCGTCCAGACCCTGGCGCCGCGCCACTACAGCTCGATCAACTGGGTCGGGCTCCAGACGCTCTATATGAAAGAGGTGCGCCGCTTCATGAGCGTGGCGACCCAGACCATCCTGGCGCCGATGGTGACGACCCTGCTGTTCCTCGCGGTGTTCGTGCTGGCCCTCGGCCATGCGGTCGACAAGGTGGCGGGCGAGCCATACATGGCGTTCCTGGCGCCCGGCCTCATCATGATGGCGATCACCCAGAACGCCTTCGCCAACACCTCGTCCTCGATCCTGA
>DASYRS010000164.1:0-10388 GCA_036004205.1 Dongiaceae bacterium | reverse complement strand
ATCAGAAAGGGACCATGACGGCTTATGAGGACGCGTTGAATCTCGGTGCCACCACGACCAGCAAGACCATTTCAGGCCACCGCGAAGAGCATCAGAAAGGCGTGATCAGCACGGTGCAATTCGATGTGGACAGGCTGGACGATTTCTTGAGCGAATCCGATTTGAATCAAGTCGATTTCATCAAGCTGGACGTGGAAGGACATGAAGCCGCTGCACTGGAGGGCATGGAGAATATCTTGCGCGTCTCCGGTCCGATCATTGTCATGGAGGCTTTTTCTGGCAGCTTCGGCGATGGGAAGTCGCAGTCCGTGGAAATCCTGAAGTCGCACGGATACAAGAGTTTCTATCGCATGAATAGCGGCGGCAGCGAGAGTGCAAAGTTGCCGAAAGTCATCCGAAAGCTCACTAGGCGGACACGGAAACTCTTTACGCGCGGCCAGAATAAGTACGTGCTGATAAAGATGGGTGATGTGGCGCCTTGCTATCACCACATGCTGGTCTGCTCGAAGTATGAAGTCGTTTGATCATGACCCGCGTCGGAACTCAGATTTCGATTCTTGCCTGCAGTCGTGCGGACGACGTCCAGAGCGATCCGTTCTCCCATTTGGTGCGAAACGGCTGTCTTCCGGCGGAGACATACCGCCATCTCGCCGCCGCTTTCCCGTCGACGGATACTATTCTTGGGGGTCGGGAGGCGCGACTGGTGAATGCCGCCGCGCGCCTGCCGGCGTTCAAGGTTCTGGACAACGCGGCGATCGCACCGACGTGGCGCGACTTCTTTGCCTTTCACACGTCCGACGGATTCTGGAAGGACATCGTGCGGGTATTCGGATCAGCGCTGCGAGCGACTCATCCGGACCTCGAACGCCAGGCCGGCAAGGCGTTGGACGCGTGGTGCGCCGGACCGCGCGGGGCCTCAAGCGACTTCGATGTGCAGCTCGATTGCCAATTCGTCGTCAACACGCCCTGGCCGGTTGGGAAAGCGGGAAGCCATCGGCAGTTCTCGGTCAAGACCGCGCATGTCGACAAGCGCGACACCATTCTTTCGGCGTTGCTCTATTTCCGGGACCCGGACGATCAAGGGGCCGGCGGCGACCTGGAGCTCTATGCCTGGAACCGGGAGCCCCGCTTCCTCAAGCCTCGCGTGATCCTGCCTTCAGACATCGAGCGGCGCGAGCAGGTGCCCTATGCCGCCAACACTCTGGTGGCTTTCGTCAATTCGCCCAAGGCGGCGCATGGCGTTACGCCGCGTGCTCCATCACCGCTGCCACGCCGCTATGTCAACTTCATCGCTGAAGTGCCATTCACCGTGTTTGATACGACGATGCTGGGCCCGTTGCAGCGACTGTTACATTGGCCCGGCCGCTGGCGACGGCTCGGCTCCAGAGATATCGGTGGCGACCGCTATTAGACGATGTCCGTCCGATTGCACGTAGCTGACATCATCATGCGGCAGCGTGGCCGAACGTTTGGGCTGGGCAGAGTCAGCGACCCGCTGGGTGATGAGAACGCTGGATGACCGATCCATGAGGCTGCCGACCTGCCAAAATGGTGTCCACATGGTGTCCACTGTAGAGGAAAAGAAGGAAGAAGGCAGCGCAAAGGTCGTGAGCAAACTAAATTATTTCAGCATGTTAGAGCAAGTGGTACAAGGGAGAGAATGACAGAAAACCTATCTGACACCCTTGCCAAGGTTGGGGTCGAGGGTTCGAATCCCTTCGCCCGCTCCAAATTCAAATCAACGATCAGGTTTGCCGAGATGCTTGACCTTGTGTCGGGTCCGCTGCCATCGGCCTAAAGCCGCTTCTTCGCCCGTCGGATTTCCGGCTAAATGGACGCCTGATCCGGGGAGGGTGGTGGTGAAGCTGGTTTTCTATTCGACCGGGAGTGGCGAGGTGAAGCTGCGGTCCGCGCTGCCGACGCGGCCGTGGATGGACGAGACCAGTGACGCCTTCGCCTATCGCTGCCTGCCGCTCAACATCGCGAACGCCCATGGCTGGGAGTTTCTCGCGGAGAGCGCGTTCAGCGCGCGCTGGGACGGCGGCAGTTCGCCCGGCTCCGTCGACATTCGCGGCGCGGCCGGTCCGCACGCACTGCCGACCAGCATCTTCGGTCATGGGGTGCTGACGTTTCACGTGCATGGCGTGTTCCGCACCGAGCCCGGCTGGAACCTGTTCGTCGGCGGCTCGCCGAACCAGCCGAAGGATGGCATCTACCCCTTGAGCGGCGTGATCGAAACCGACTGGGCGCCCTACAGCTTCACGATGAACTGGCGATTCACCCGCGCCGATCACTGGATCAGTTTCGACGAGGGCGAGCCCTTCTGCTTCGTCTTTCCGGTGCAGCGCGGCCCGCTCGAAGACATGCAGCCGGAGATCCGCGACATGGCCAGCGACCCGGTCCTGCGCGCGGATTTTGGCCAATGGGGCCAGGAGCGCAGGGAGTTCACCGACCGGTTGATGGTCAAGGATTCCTCGGAAGCCAGGATGCGCTGGCAGAAGCGCTATTACCGCGGCCTGACGATGCAGGACGAAGCCGGCGCTCCGGATCATCAAGCGAGGCTGCGGCTACCCGAATTCACCGACCGGCGGGCGCCGCGCTCGCCGGCCGCGGCGGCACGCGGACTGCCGCTACCCGCGTTTTTCCGCGAGGTCGTGCCGCTGTCGCGCGCGGCACACGAGAAACTCGGTCTGCACGGTTCCAACTACGCATTCGCCGCGACCACACCTTTGATCCCGCTTGCCGCCGTGGAATTCGCCCACGCGGGCGCAGGCTATCCGCTCGCCTTCAGCGCGACCAATCCGCCGCGACCGCTGTGCGTGGTCGGCGGCCTTCCCGGGCTCAACCTGCATGTCGATGCCGCCGGGAACTGGCGTTCCGGATACTATATTCCCGCCGCCGTCCGCCGCTTTCCATTCATTGTGCTCCCCAATGACGAGAGCGCGGAGTTTCTTTCGGTCGGCGTCGAAGACGCCTGCGCGCTGCTCGACCCGGCGGCGCCCGACAAACTGTTCGAGGACGGCGGCATGACCGCGTTATGCCGCGAACGCGTCCAGCTTGCCGCCAAGGTCGCGTCCGAGTTCGACAAGACCGACGCGCTCTGCCACATGCTGACGGCCCAGGATCTGCTCATGCCGGTGCGCAACGTCGCGCCGCATCGCATGGCGGTCCGCAGCATCATTCGCGAGCTCCGCGTGGTCGATCCTGAGCGGCTGCGGGCCTTGCCGGACAATCTCCGCGCGGAGTGGCAGGCGAACGGCTGGCTCGCCGCCCTCGAGGCGCATGCCGCATCGGCGCGCAACTGGGCCCGCCTGCTCGCGCAGGAAGACGAGATGTCGGCGACGCTGGCGCAGCCGCGGGACCCCGCATAGCCGGCCCAGCCATTCGCAACAAAAATCAACCCGGACGGGCGCACATGCCGAACTGGATCAGGCGTCATCCGTTGATCGCGTTCTTCGCGCTGGCCTATGTGCTGTCTTGGTGGCCGTGGCTATGGAAAGCGCTCGATCCAACGGCGCCTTCGACCATCCTGCCGACGGGGCCGCTGCTGGCGGCTTTGACCGTGCTCGCGATCAGCGACGGCTGGAGCGCGGTCTGGCGGTTCCTGAAGCGGATCGTGCATTGGCGGGTCCGCCTGCGCTGGTACCTGATCGTGTTGGCGCTGCCGCCCGCAATCACGCTCGGTGCCGTCGCGCTCAACCGCGCTTTCCCGGTTGGGCCGATCTCGGCGCCCGGTTCGTCTTCATCCTGCTGCTGATCGGCCTCGGCGAAGAGCCGGCCTGGCGCGGATTCGCCTTGCCGCGCTTGATGACCGGCCGCTCGGCGTTGGCCGCCAGCCTGATCCTTGGCGTGCTGCATATCGTCTGGCATCTGCCGCTGCTGGGCGTCGAATACGACCTCGGCAATGTGTTCCCATGGATGGCGGGGGTGATCGCGTTCGCGGTCGTCGTCACCTGGATCTATCTCCATACGGAAGGCAGCCTGCTCTTGCCGATGCTGTTCCACAGCTCGGTCAACGTCTCGGCCGTCGCCTTCGGCTGGTTTTCGGGCGTCGATCTGTTGCGATTGTGGTGGCTGTTCGGAGCGGTGTGGGTGCTGGCCGCGCTTGTGGTCGTGCTGCGCCATGGCTCGGCGCTGGCGCGGTACGCAGTGCCCGCCCAAAGCTGATTGAGAACGATCAGCCGATGCGCCGCTGGAGGGAGCTACAACCTATTCACGAACTACTAGTTTTCATGATACGCTCGCAAGACTGTCAGGTATTGTCCAGGAATGTGCCGCGCCTTCGACCCTCGATGCGGGAAGGCGACGGGGGCATTTGGCCGGTGCGCAAGGGGAGGGCTGTCATGAAAAGCGCCAAAGCGAAAAATTCCGCCGCGGTTTCGGTTATTTTCTTCGACCTCGGCGCCACGCTGGTGGATCCGGTCCTCAAGCCGGATGGTACCTTGAAAGCCTTCAATCCACTTCCGGGCGCGCGCGAGGCGTTGCAGGCGCTGCGCAAAGCGGGGCTCAAGCTCGGCATCATCTCGGACACCGGCGATATCCCTCTCGCGGCGGTGCGCAAGGCATTGACCGGCGCCAAGCTGTCGCAATTCTTCGCCAAGAAGCTGGTGCTGCTGTCCGGCGCCGTGCATCTGGACAAGTCGACGCCGGCCATCTTTCGGCTGGCGATCGACCGGGCGAGCGCGGCCGACCCCAGAAAGTGCATGTTTGTCGGGGACGATCCCGGCGAGCGCCGCATGGCGCGTTCGGCCGGAATGCGCACCAGCAGAACCGCCGAGGCCGCGCTTCGGGTTTTGAGCGGCAAGAAGCCATACGAACAGCCGACTCTCGCGGGCATGAAGCCCTGCATCGAGGATGCGCGCGACGCCGTCCAGGATACGACCGCCGGGCCTCCCGAGCCGCGCGATTACAACAAGCTGTTGGAGCGATTGGAGGCAGCGAAAACCAGCCTTCCGCCGCTCTATCGCTCGCATTGCGCCGATCCGTTCCTGAGGCATCTTCACGAGCTGGGCGAGCGGGACTTCGGGCGCGTGATCAAGCGCGATCCGAAGCGCGAGCGGGAAGCCGGGCTGATGTTCGACATCGCCCAGGCCATTCTGCAGAACGGCGAGGAGTTCGAGAAGCTCGCCACCGACGCCTTCGAGGAGGTCGTCAGCGATCTCTATGACGGATTCCTGAGCGCCGAGGATCGCGCCGGCATCAAGCTGCCGGACAACCGCGTGCTGGCTCCGCTGGTCAAGTGGGGCGAGCCGGATTCCGGGCCCTACACATGGCCGATCGATTCCACCGAGACCTTCGATGTCGACGCCGCCATAGTCAATCTTCCCCCGGCGAATGCGCGCATTGGCCTGATGGCATGGACATCGCTGTCCCATGAAGCCGCCGGGCACGACATCCTGCATGCCGATGAAGGTCTCGAGGCGGAGTACAAGCAGAAGCTCTCCGCCGCGCTGCGGGCCGCGAAGGTCGGAGCGGGCCTCGACGAGTACTGGTCGGAGCGCATTGATGAGACCGCTTCGGACGTCATGGGCATCCTCAACATGGGGCCGGCGGCCGGGATCGGCGTGATCGCCTTCTTCCGCGGTTGGAACGCGACCCAGGGCGAAGCGAAATTGAGCAATGTCGGAGATCAGGACGATCCACACCCGGCCGACATCCTGCGCGGCTTCGTCGCGGCCTCGACGGTGCGGCTGTTGAGCTTCGCCGGCGCGCCCGACTGGGCGGACCTGATCGAGCGCGAGACGGAAAAGGACGTGACCCAGATCAAGATCGGCCGCATTCCCCTTTCCATCGAGCGCGCCAAGCAGTCCTGCGAGATCGTCGCGAATACGCTCGCGGCGTCACGCATGAAAGCGCTCAACCAACATGCCTTGATCGACATACAGAACTGGCGGGACGAGGACGAGGCGATCGTGCAGGCGCTGCAATCCGCGCTGCTCACCGGCGCACCCATCAGCGCAAGCCACGAGACCGGAATCTATGCCGCCCATGTGGTCGCGGCGGCCGCCCTTGCCGCGCTTGCCGGCAAGGCAAAGGTGCCAACCGTGTTCAAGCGGATGCTGGACGTCCTCAAGCGGATGCACGATGCGAATGCCGCGTGGGGGCCGCTGTTCGTCGCGCATCCGGGAGATATCGCGCGCGATTTCTTCCGATTGCGGCGGAAGGCGGCCTAGCCGACGCGCCGCCAGGTCAGCGTGCGGGTCACCGCCTTTCCATCGGCCGAAGCCGTGTCGAGCTTGATGATCAGGGTATCGCCCTCGACCTCCATGGCGCGCGTGAGGACGAGCCCGACATTCTCGCGCGAGAGCGCGCCGGTGAGGCGCTGCGTGACGGTGCCGTTCCGGTCATCGATCGTGTAGGTTCCGAAATAGGCGTCGTATCCGCCCTGTGCCCGGCTGTTGTTTTTCGCACCGCCCGGCCCATCCGGTATGTCGCCGGATCGATCGCGCCGCATGAACTGGGCCGCGAAGTTGCCGCCGCGGTCGTAGATCAGCAGCGCGTGCGGATCCTCGCCAAGCGACAGCTCGGGTCGACGCTCGCCGGCGGCGGTAACGTCGATGCGCGACAGGAGCTGCCATGTTCCGGGAAGCGTGGCGGAGAGCGGCGCGCCGTTCTTGGATGGGGAAGACGTCATGCGAGCTGGCCCAACGGCGAATGAATGGTTCCGGCCCGACTTGCTTATCGAACGGTCGGGCGGTCTTGCAATAGACATTTATGGAAGCGCCCGGACCACGCTATAAGTGAGTGGCGTTGTACTATGCTAAGCACAGAATAGTGCCATGGACCCTGCTTTCGATCTGTCCGCCTACTTCGCCCGCATCGGCTATGACGGTCCGCGCACGCCGACGCTGGAGACGCTGCGCGCGATCCAGCTGCTGCATCCGCTGGCGATCGCGTTCGAGAACTTGAATCCGTTTCTGGCGCTGCCGGTGAAGCTTGATATCGGGTCACTGCAACGGAAGCTCGTGCAATCGCGGCGCGGCGGCTATTGCTTCGAGCAGAATTCGCTGCTGTTGCATGTCTTGCGGGCACTCGGATTCCGCGTTTCCGGCCTGGCCGGACGGGTGGTGTGGAACCGGCCCGACGACACCACGCCGCCGCGCAGCCACATGGTGCTGCGGGTCGAGCTGGACGAGGGCACGTTCCTGGCCGACGTGGGATTCGGCATGAGTCCGACGGCACCGTTGCGTCTGCAGCCGGACATCGAGCAGCAGACGCCACACGAGCCGTTTCGGCTGCTCAAGGACGGCGAACACTTCACTTTGCAGTGCAAATTGGCGGGTCGCTGGCAGTCGTTCTATCGCTTCGACCTCAATGAGCAGGAGCCGGTCGACTACGAGGTCGCAAACCATTACGTATCGACCTGGCCGACCTCGCATTTCGTCACGTCGCTGATCGCCGCCCGGGCGCTGCCCGACGGTCGCTACGGCTTGCGCGGCAACCGCCTCTCGATCCATCGGCTGAATGGCGAAAGCGAGCAACGCGTGCTGACCAGCGCCGCGGAGATGCGCGCGACGCTGCACGGCCTGTTCGATATCGCCGTGCCGGAGCCGGACTTGTTCGACGCGACCGTCGCGCGGCTCAATCTCCTGGGTTAGAGCCCCAGGCTGCCCATCGATTCTTCAGGGTAACGGGTGCCGGCGACTTCGTCGGGCGCGAATATCCGGTCAAGCTCGGCGATGTCGGCTGCGTTCAGCTTGATGTCCGCGGCGGCCGCGTTCTCCTTGAGATATGTGCGGTGCTTGGTGCCGGGGATCGGCACGACATGCGGATGCTTGTTGAGGATCCAGGCCAGCGCCACTTGCGCCGGCGTCGCCTTGTGCTCGGCGGCGAACTTGCCGAGCGCCGCCGCAAGCTGGTTGTTGCGCGCCAAGGCTTCGCCCTGGAAGCGCGGATTGGCGCGGCGGAAATCGCCCTCTGCCAGATCCTCCGGCTTGCTGACCGTGCCGGTCAGGAAGGCGCGGCCGAGGGGCGAATAGGCGACGAAGGCGATGCCGAGCTCGGCACAGGCCTGCAGCAGCCCCTGCTCCGGCTCGCGGCTCCACAGCGAAGACTCGGTCTGCAAGGCGGCGATCGGATGCACCTTGTGGGCGCGGCGCAAGGTCTCGACCGAGACCTCGGAGAGGCCGAGCGCCTTCACCTTGCCCTGCTGCACCAGCTCCGCCATTGCGCCGACCGCATCCTCGATCGGCGTTTCGGGATTGCGGCGATGCATGTAATAGAGGTCGATATGCCCGGTTCCCAAGCGCTTCAGCGAGGCATCGCAGGCCGCGCGGATATAGGCCGGCGAATTGTCGATCCGCCGCTCCGGCGAGTTGCGCTTGCGCACGATGGCGTATTTGGTGGCGAGCACGACCTTGTCGCGCTTGCCCTTGAGGAAGCGGCCGACCAATTCCTCGTTGTCGCCATGGCCATAGATGTCGGCGGTGTCGAAGAAATCAACGCCCGCCTCCAGCGCCGCTTCCATGGTCGCCATCGATTCCACGTCGTTGCGCGGCCCATAGAATTCCGACATGCCCATGCACCCCAAGCCGAGTGCGGAAACGGTGAGGCCGCTACGGCCAAGGGGACGGTGCTGCATGAGAAGCTCCCTGCGGTGCTGAAGGAATGTGGGAAGAGTGATATGTAGGAGCCGCCGCGCGCATTCGCAACGCCGCCGCCGGTCGCGCAACAAAGATGTCACTGCCGGCTGGACGCCGGCCGCGGGGCGCGCCAATCTTGGCGCTTGTCGCGCGATCGGAGGGGCCCATGACCACAATTCTTTGCTTTGGCGATTCCAATACCCACGGCTCTGTCCCGATGCGCGACCGCGACGACAGCCGCCGCTTCGGCCCCGACGAACGCTGGCCGGGCGTATTGCGGCGCGAGCTGGGCGCGGGGTGGACCGTGATCGAAGAGGGCCTGCCGGGGCGCACCACCCTGCACGACGATCCGATCGAGGGCGTCTATAAGAACGGCCTCTGGTACCTGCGCGCGTGCCTGGAAAGCCACCGGCCGATCGACATCATGACCCTGATGCTCGGGACCAACGATCTCAAATCGCGCTTTGCCGTCCATCCGCTGGATATCGCGGAATCCGTCGGCATCCTGCTCGACACGATCGCGCGCTCGGGAGCGGGGCCGAACAACACGGCGCCGCGCGTGCTGCTGATCGCGCCGCCGCCGCTGGCCAAGCTCACGTTCCTGGGCGACATGTTCTTCGGCGGAACGGAGAAGTCCCAGCGCCTGGGCGCCGCCTATCGCCCGCAGGCGGAGAAATACGGCGCCGCTTTCCTCGACGCCGGCACCATCATCCGCACCAGCGACACCGACGGCGTGCATTTCGAGCCCGGCGAGCACGCCAAGCTCGGCACGGCGGTGGCCGGTGCGATCCGCGCGATGGGGACATGACCTCGCTCGTCATCTTCGATTGCGACGGCGTCCTGATCGACAGCGAGATCATCAGCGCAACCGCGCTGGTGGAGGAGCTGGCGCGGCACGGCATCGCGATCGAGATGAGCCATGTGCTGGAGCACTTCATCGGCCATCCCTATGCCGTCGTCGCCGGCAAGATCGCCGCCATCGTCGGCGCGCCCCTGCCCGCTGCGTTTGAAGGCGCGTACAGGGCGCATCTGGCAGAGCGATTTGAGGCGGAATTGCGCGCCATGCCGGGCATCGTCGATGTGCTGGACCGGCTTGCCGTGCCCTATTGCGCCGCCACCAGCTCCGGCTTCGACCGCGCCCGTCAATCCTTGCGCGCGGCCGGCCTTGCCGCGCGGTTCGGAGAGCGGGTCTACACCGCCTCCATGGTGGCGCATCCCAAGCCGGCGCCGGATTTGTTCCTGTACGCAGCCGCCGCGATGGGCGCGAAGCCTCGGGATTGTCTGGTGATCGAGGACAGCAATCTCGGCATCGCCGCGGCCCAGGCGGCGGGCATGACGGCATGGCAATTCACCGGCGGCAGCCACTACGCGGCCAGCCATCGGCGGCCGGCGCCCGACATCAAGCCCGGTCGGTCGTTCCACGACATGGCGGATTTCTTCGAAGGCGCGCCGCACCTCGAGCGCTGACGCCCTTCCCCTACGCCCGCCCTTCAGACTAAGGTCTCCGCCCGCGAGGGGTGAATGGCGAAGAAACCGGACAGCGAAGCGAGCAGGCTCGACGAAGCGGCACGTGCCGGCTGGCTCTATTACATCGCCGGCAACACGCAGGACGAGATCGCGGTCAAGCTCGGCGTGTCGCGCCAGACCGCGCAGCGCCTGGTCTCGCTCGCGGTCAGCCAGCGCCTGATCAAGGTGCGGCTGGACCACCCGATCGCCAAATGCCTCGATCTGTCGCGGCGGCTCATCGACAAATATGCGCTGCAGCTGTGCGAAGTGGTGCCGGCCGATCCGACTTCGCCTTCGACC
>DASYRS010000163.1:0-3968 GCA_036004205.1 Dongiaceae bacterium | reverse complement strand
GAGGGGATCACAGCGCGGTTTCTTCATATGCGATTGCCCTGCCCCACAAGGGGGGAATGGGAAGACTACTGGGTGACGGTGAGATGGGCTCCCAACAATGACTGCCGTTGCTCATCCCTCGCACTTGCCCGCCACTCAGCGCCCATTCCTGCGGCGCCTGGCCGTCGCGAGCGAGCCTTGGCTCTATGCCTCGCCGGCGCTGATCCTGATCGTGGCGGTGATGCTGGTGCCGCTGGCGCTCGGGCTCTCCTATGCGTTCCGCGACGTGCGGCTGCTCAATCCGTTCAGCGGCGGATTCGTCGGGCTGCAGCATTTCGAGGTGCTGGCCAGCGACAAGAACTTCGCCCGCGCCCTCAAGAACACCCTGTTCTGGGCCGGCGCATCCGTTGTCCTGCAATTCAGCTTCGGCCTCATTCTGGCGCTACTGCTCGATCGGCCGTTCCGCGGCCGCGCGATCGCGCAGGCGCTGGTGTTCCTGCCGTGGGCGGTGCCGAGCTTTCTCTCCGGCCTCAACTGGGCGTGGCTGTTCAATCCGGTCGTGGGACCGCTGCCGCACTGGCTCTTCGCGCTCGGCCTCTTTTCCGAGCCGACCAACATCCTGTCCGATCCGCGGAACGCCATGTGGGGGCCGATCATCGCCAACGTGTGGTGGGGCATTCCGTTCTTCGCGATCACCTTGCTCGCAGCCTTGCAGGCGATCCCGCGCGATCTCTACGAAGCGGCGGCGATCGACGGCGCCAATGCGTTCCAGCGCTTCAAGTCCATCACCTTGCCGTTCCTCGCGCCCACCATCGCCATCACCATCCTGCTGCGCACGGTCTGGATCTCCAATTTCGCCGACCTCATCATCGTCATGACCAATGGCGGCCCGGCTGACCGAACCCAGATCGTCGCCAGCTACATCTTCACCCAGGCCTTCCGCCGGCTCGATTTCGGCTATGCCTCGGCCATCGCGGTCGTCCTGCTTGGATTGCTGCTGGCCTATTCGCTCCTCATCGTGCTGTTGCGCCAGACCATGCTGAGGAAAGCCTGATGACGCGCCCGAAACGCATCGCGGGCACGATCGCGCATCGCACCGCCATCCTCGCCTACATCGTGTTCGCGCTGTTCCCGCTCTATTGGCTCTTGAAGGTCTCGGTCACGCCCAACGACCTGCTCTATAGCGAAGGCGTGCGGCTGTGGCCCTCGCGCGCCAGCATCGAGCATTATCTGTTCGTGCTGGAGCACAGCGACTTCCCGCGCTTCTTCCGCAACAGCGTGATCGTCTCCGGCTCGACCGCCTTCATCGTCACGATCCTCGCCTCCTGCGCCGGCTATGCGCTGTCGCGCTTCGCGTTCCGCGGCAAATACTGGATCGTCGCCTTGATGCTGCTGACGCAAATGTTCCCGCTGGTCATGCTCGTGGCGCCGATCTTCAAGATGCTCTCGCCCCTCGGCCTTACCAACAGCCTCAGCGGCCTCGTCATCGTCTATGTCGCCTTCAACGTGCCGTTCGCGACCTTCCTGATGCAGAGCTTTTTCGACGGCATCCCGAAAGACCTGGAGGAGGCGGCGATGATCGACGGCGCCACGCGCTTCCGCGCCTTCCGGCAGATCATCCTGCCGCTGACCCTGCCCGGCATCGCCGCCACCCTCGGCTTCGTCTTCACCGCGGCGTGGAGCGAGCTGCTGTTCGCCTTGATGCTGATCTCCAGCAGCGGGGTCAGCACGTTTCCGGTCGGCCTGCTCTCCTTCGTCTCGAAATTCTCGGTCGATTTCGGGCAGATGATGGCGGCCGGCGTGCTCGCCCTCATTCCGGCCTGCCTGTTTTTCCTTTTCATCCAGCGCTATCTCGTGCAGGGCCTGACGGCCGGCGCGGTCAAGGGCTGACGGAGACTGCTATGGCATCCATCGACATCGCCGAGATCCGCAAGGCCTATGGGCCGGTCCACGTCCTCCACGGAATCGACCTTTCGATCCGCGACGGCGAGTTCGTGGTGCTGGTCGGCCCCTCCGGCTGCGGAAAGTCCACCCTGCTGCGGATGATCGCCGGGCTCGAGGCGATCTCCGCCGGCGAGATTCGCATCGACGGACGCCGGGTCAACGATCTGGAGCCCAAGGACCGCGACATCGCGATGGTGTTCCAGTCCTACGCGCTCTATCCGCACATGACGGTGGCGGAGAACATGAGCTACAGCCTGCGCCTGCGCCGCACGGCCAAGGAGCGTATCGCCGCCGCCATCTCCGGCGCCGCCGCGAAGCTCGGCCTCGACACGCTGATGGAACGCCGGCCGCGCGCGCTTTCCGGCGGGCAGCGCCAGCGCGTCGCCATGGGTCGCGCCATCGTGCGCGCGCCCAAGGCCTTCCTGTTCGACGAACCCTTGTCCAACCTCGATGCCCGCCTGCGCGAACAGATGCGCGGCGAGATCAAGAAGCTGCACCAATCCCTCGGCGCCACCTCGATCTACGTGACCCACGACCAGATCGAGGCGATGACCCTGGCCGACCGCATCGTCGCGATGAATGGCGGCATCGTGCAGCAGGTGGGCTCGCCGCTTGACCTCTACGACCGGCCGGCAAACCTGGTCGTCGCCGGCTTCATCGGCTCGCCCGCCATGAACATGTTCGATGGCATCTATCGCGCGAATGGCGCCGGCCCGGCGATCGAAGTCGCGGGCGGCACCCGCATTCCCTTGCAGCGGGCCTATCAGGTCGCCGACGGAACCAGCGTCACCATCGGAATCCGTCCGGAACACATCCCGGTCGGGCTTGCCGGCGAGCCCGGCATCGCCTGCAATGTCGAGCTGGTGGAGCCGACCGGCTTCGGCACCATCCTGCATGTGCGTCCGTTCGGAGTTACGCTGAAGGCTTTCACCATCAACCGCGCCGCGACCGCCAGCGATGCCGTCACCATCCGCCTGCCACCCGAGCGGCTCCATCTGTTCGACGCGCAGGGCGGCCAGCGCCTCTCTTAACACTGGTCTTTGGGATGAGATTTGCGTTCGCCCGTTTACTCAGGCAGACAGGGGCGCAAAGCTGCCGCCTCCATCCGCGAGGCGCCTATGACGGGACGCGCGCCAAGACTCCTGATCCAACTCTGGCTGGCCGCGATCGCGGTCGCGCCGGGGCTTGCCCTCGCCCAGGACATGATGGGCCAAGTCAATCTGTCCTCGCCCACTTTCACCGAGGCGGAGATGACGCGCGCCGAGGTCGCCGCGTTGCTGGGGAGCGACCAGCCCGCCGATCTGTCGCAGCGCCGGCTCAACGGTCTCGATCTGTCCGAGCTCGATTTCACCGGCGCCAATCTGCGCGGCGCCTATCTCAACAAGGCGAAGCTGGCCAAGGCGAAGTTCGATGGCGCGATCCTGGACCAGGCCTGGGCGCTGGACAGCGACTGGTCGCAGGCAAGTCTCAAGGGCGCTTCCCTGTTCGCCGCGCAGATGCGTGGGGCGAACTTCGCCGGCGCCGATCTCACCGGCGCGCGGATCGCCGCCGATCTGATGCGCGCGAACTTCGCCGGCGCCAAGCTCACCGGCGCCGATCTCTCCGCCGACATGAAGAACCAGTCGATGGGCCTGATGCGGGCCGTGCTGGATTCCGCGAATCTTGCGGGCGCGGACCTGTCGGGCGCCAACCTCGCCCGCACGCGCATGAAGTTCGCCAAGATGGCAGGGGTCGACCTCTCCAACGCCAATCTGATGATGGCCGAGCTTGCGGGTGCCGATCTGACCGGCGCCAAGGTGGTGGGCGCCGACTTCGACCGCGCCGACGTAGCTTCGGCGAAGCTGGTGGGTCTGGTCGGCGAAGATCAGGCGCACAATCTCGAAAACGCAAAGAACTTCGATCGCGCCATCCGAAACTAGCGGGGAAGGGAGCGAAGGGGCGGCTAGGCGCCGCGGCCCGGCTCCAGGTGCCAGCGGTCCAGCTTGAAGCCCGGATGCTTGTCCAGCCACTGGGCGACCAGCGCCTGGGCCTGGATGAACGCGGCC
>DASYRS010000162.1:0-1628 GCA_036004205.1 Dongiaceae bacterium | reverse complement strand
TCCGCTCGGCGTGTGGGCGGCGGTGCGCAAGGACAGCATGGTCGATCATCTGGTGCGATTTTTCGGCCTGATCGGCTATTCGGTGCCGATCTTCTGGCTCGGGCTGATGGGCCTCCTGGTGTTCTATAACACGCTTGACTGGCTGCCGGGGCCGGGCCGGCTCGATTTCGGCTACGAGGATATGGTGACGCCGGTGACCGGCCTGATGACCGTGGACACGCTGCTGGCCGGCGACATCGATCTCTTCAAGAACGCGCTGGGGCACCTCATCCTGCCCGCTTCGCTGCTGGGCTATTTCTCGCTGGCTTACATCAGCCGCATGACGCGCTCGCTGATGCTGGGGCAGTTGCGCCAGGAATACATCCTGACGGCGCGCGTGAAGGGCGTGTCGGAACGGCGCGTGATCTGGAGCCACGCCATGCGCAACATCCTGGTGCCGCTGCTCACCGTGATCGCCTTGTCCTACGGCAACCTGCTGGAAGGATCGGTGCTGACGGAGACGGTCTTCACCTGGCACGGGCTCGGCCTCTACATCACCGATTCGATCTTCGGCCAGGACATGCCGGCGGTGCTGGGCGGAACGGTCGTGGTGGGCATGATCTATATCTTGATCAACGCCTTGACCGACGTGGCTTACCGCCTGCTCGACCCGAGGGCGAAATGATCGCCATTCGAAAAAGCCAGGTGGAGGTGGTGCAATGACCGATTGGGCCATTGCAGTGACGCCGCCAGGTTGGCGCCAGTGGCTGCTGGCGGAAACGCCGCGTTCGCGCGCGCAGGCGCGCCTCGGCCGCGCATATTTGAGCTGGATCACCTTCAGCCGCAATCCGCTTGCAATGCTGGGATTGGTGATTGTGCTCGTCCTCATCTTTCTCGCTGTGTTCGCGCCGCTGGTGGTGTCGTACACCCCGATCGACGGCGATCTCAGCCGGCGGCTGCTGCCGCCCGGCGACGAGTTCTGGCTTGGGACCGATCAACAGGGCCGCGACATCTGGAGCCGGATCGTCTACGGCTCGCGCACCACACTTGTCATCATCTTCATGGTGGCGATCACAGCCGCTCCGATCGGGATCGTGATCGGCACGGCCGCCGGCTATATCGGAGGCTGGGTCGAAGTCGCGCTGATGCGCCTGACCGACGCCTTTCTGGCTTTCCCCAAGCTGGTATTGGCCCTGGCTTTTGCGGCAGCCCTTGGTGCCGGCATCGAGAACGCGATCCTCGCGATCGCTCTGACGAGCTGGCCGCCTTATGCCCGCATCGCGCGCGCCGAGACGTTGACGGTGCGCGGCACCGACTACGTCTCCGCTGCTCGCATCAGCGGCGCATCCGACCTGCGCATCCTCATCGGCCACATCATGCCGATGTGCATGCCCTCGCTGATCGTGCGGGTCTCGCTCGACATGGCGGGCGTGATCCTGATCGCGGCCGGCCTCGGCTTCCTCGGCCTCGGCGTCGCGCCGCCGCAGCCGGAATGGGGCGCCATGGTATCCGAAGGGCGCAACCAGATCCTCGAGCAATGGTGGGTCTGCACCTATCCGGGCATCGCCATTTTCATCGTCAGCCTCGGCTTCAACCTGATCGGCGACGGGTTGCGCGACGTGCTTGACCCGCGGGAGGGCTGATGGACA
>DASYRS010000161.1:0-12158 GCA_036004205.1 Dongiaceae bacterium | reverse complement strand
CATGCTGGCGACCGGGATGATCACGGACAAGGAACTGCGCGAGGTGAAGCAGGCATTCGCGGTCGGCGAGGTGCTCGGGCGCTTCCTCGACAAGACCGGCCGCGCCGTCGATGCCGGGCTCAACGAGCGCGCGGTCGCTATCAAGCTGGAGGAGATCAAAGGGAAGCCGGTCGTCGCGATCGCCGGCGGCGAGGACAAGCCGCTGGCGATCATGGCGGTACTGGAGAGTCGCGTGATTAAAGGCCTGATCACGGACGAAGCCACTGCGAAAACCATCGTCGAGCGGATCGACGCCGGTCAGACCGCAGCGGGCGTGCAAAGGGCCAAACGATAAGGGACATACGGAGAGGAGACAGCACCATGTACGAGAAAGGGCGTGATCTAGCGGCCGCCTTCGTCAGGAAGCAGGTGAGCCGTCGTGAACTGATCCAGCGCGCCAGCCAGCTCGGCCTCGGCGTCGCCGCGACCAGTTTCTTCGTCAGCCAGGCGATGACCCAGGCGATGGCCGCGGACTTCGACTGGCAGAAGTTCAAGGGCACCAAGCTGAAGCTCTTGCTGAACAAGCATCCGTACGCGGATGCGATGATCGCCGATCTCGACAATTTCAAGTCGCTGACCGGCATGGAAGTTACCTACGACATCTTTCCGGAGGATGTCTATTTCGACAAGGGGACGGCGGCGCTGTCGTCCGGCTCCAGCGAATACGACGCCTTCATGACTGGCGCCTACATGACCTGGACCTATGGCCCGGCCGGCTGGATCGAGGACCTCAACGACTACATCAAGGACGCCGACAAGACCAACCCCAACTACAATTGGGACGACGTGCTCCCCGGCCTGCGCGCCTCGACCGCGTGGAACGGCGTGCCGGGCGGCGAGCTCGGCTCGGCCGATGCCAAGCAATGGTGCATCCCCTGGGGCTACGAGCTCAACAACATCTCCTATAACCAGAAGATGTTCGCGAAGGCCGGCGTGAAGCCGCCCAAGAACCTGCCGGAGATGGTCGAAGTTTCGGCCAAGCTCACCAAGGATCTCGGCGGCCCATACGGCGTTGGCGTGCGCGGCTCGCGCTCCTGGGCGACCATCCATCCGGGCTTCCTGTCCGGCTATTCCAACTATGGCCAGCGCGACTTCACCGTCACCGACGGCAAGCTGAAAGCCGCGATGAACACCAAGGAATCCAAGGCCTATCACGAGCTGTGGGTGAAGATGATCCAGGATTCCGGCCCGAAGAACTGGTCGACCTATACCTGGTACCAGGTCGGCACCGATCTCGGCGCCGGCGCTTCGGCCATGATCTTCGACGCCGACATCCTCGGCTACTTCATGAACGGCGGAGACAACAAGGAGAAGGGCAATATCGGCTACGCGCCCTTCGCCGCCAATCCGTCCGCTTCGGCACCGACGCCGAATGTCTGGATCTGGTCGCTGGCCCTGTCCAGCTACTCGGGCCAGAAGGACGCCGCCTGGTATTTCATGCAGTGGGCCTCGTCGGTCGAGCATGATCTGTTCGGCGCCCGCAAGATGGACTTCGTCAATCCGGTCCGCGCCTCGGTCTGGAAGGACGAGGAATTCCGCGGCCGCATCGACAAGTCCTATCCGGGCTATCTCAACCAGCACGACACCTCGGCGCCCGGGGCCAAGATCTACTTCACGGCCCAGCCGCTGTTCTTCGACCTCACCACCCAGTGGGCGGAGACGCTGCAGAAGATGGTGGCCAAGCAGGTGCCGGTGGACGAGGGGCTGGACCAGCTCGCCGCCAGTGTCGACAAGCAATTGAAGGACGCCGGGTTGGGCGGTTGAACCTCCCTGAGCAGCGGCAGCCCGGCAAAAGGTCCGGGCTGCCGCCTTTTTTCGACTGGGACTGACGCCTTGGAAATTTGAGCCATGGCTCTGACGGATTCGGTAAGATCGAGCATGACCACCGCGACTCCGCAATCGCCGACCGCGACCGCGCCCCGGCCCCGTGCCCGGCGCTGGTCGATGCGGCGCGCCTTGCCCTATCTGCTGAGCCTGCCGGCCCTGCTGGTCTGCATCGGGATCCTGATCCCGTTCTTCACCGCGGTCTATTACTCGATGATGCGCTTCCGGCTGAACCTGCCGATGATGAAGGGCTTCATCTGGTTCGATAATTACATCTCGTTCCTGAGCGACGGGGCGTTCTGGAACACCATCTCGATCTCGCTGATCTACGCCTTCGTGACGGTGACCGGCGAGCTGCTGCTCGGGCTCGGCATCGCGCTGCTGCTGGTGAAGCCGACGCGGCTCAACAACGCCGCCTCCATCATGCTGCTGCTGCCGCTGATGACGGCGCCGGCCCTGGCCGCCCTGATGTGGAAGCTGATGACCAATCCCAATTTCGGCATCCTCAGCTACCTGGTCGGCCTCATCGGCTTCACCGATTTCCGCTGGGCCTCCGATCCCAAGACCGCCCTGCTGACGGTCGTGCTGGTGGATGTGTGGGTCTACACGCCCTTTATCATGATCCTGCTGCTGGCCGGCCTGCGCTCGCTGCCCAAGCAGCCGTTCGAGGCGGCGGCGCTGGACGGTGTGCCGCGCTCCTTCGTCTTCTTCCGCATCACGCTGCCGATGCTGATGCCCTACATCATCACCGCCAGCCTGTTCCGGCTGCTCGACTCCATCCAGCAATTCGACATCGTTTATTCCATGACCCAGGGCGGGCCGGGCGATACCTTGATGGTGTTCCAGGTCCAGTCGTACCTGGAGTTCTTCCAATACACCAATGTCGGGCGTTCGGCGGCGCTGTTGATCGTGCTGTGGGCGATCACCTATGCGCTCTCCAACCTCTTCATCAAGCATTGGCTGAAGCTGCGCGAACGCGCGCACGGGCCGGCCTAGAGGTGACGCGATGAACCAGACCTCGACCCTGGAAAAGACCATCCGCGGCGTGTTGATCGCGCTGGTCCTGGTGTTCTTCCTGTTCCCGATCTTCTGGATTCTCCTGATGTCGTTCCAGAACAACGACCAGATCCTGCGGATCCCGCCCAGCCTGTTGTTCGAGCCGACCCTGCAAAACTACACGGCATTGCTGACCGGCACGCTGAAGACCACGGCCGGCAATCTCGACATCGCCTTCATGCGCAATCTCGGCAACTCGCTGCTGCTGTCGGCCTGTTCCGTGGCGTTGTCTTTGCTGCTGGGCGTGCCGGCCGCCTATGCCTTCGCGCGCTACAAGTTCCGCCTGGGGGAGAACATCGCCTTCACGCTGCTCTCTTTCCGGTTCGCGCCGCCGCTCTTGGTGCTGCTGCCGCTCAGCCTGTTTTTCAAGCAGCTGCATCTGACCGACACCTATGTCGGCCTGATCTGGGTCTATCAGCTGATCTGCCTGCCGCTGATTCTATGGATCGTGCGCGGCTATTTCGAGGATATCAGCCCGGACATCGAGCATGCCTACCGCATCTCCGGCAACGGCTGGTGGCGGACCTTCCGCAAGATCGCGATTCCCCTGGCGCGGCCGGGCATCGCGGCGGCCGGGCTGCTCGCCTTCATCTTCGCCTGGAACAATTTCATCTTCGCGCTGATCCTCGCTTCCGCCAGCAAGCAGCCGGTGACGGTCGGCGCGCTTGCCTTCGTCACCGCGTCCGGCATCCAGTACGGCCAGATCGCCGCCGCGATCGTGCTATCCGTGACGCCGACCCTGCTGCTGGCGCTCTATGCCCAGCGCTATCTGGTCGAAGGCCTGTCCCTCGGCGCGGTGAAGGGGTAGCGACATGACCAGCCTCGAACTGCGCAACGTCTCCAAGGGTTTCAAATCCGGCAAGGTGCTGGAGGATGTCTCGCTGTCGGTGAATGCCGGCGAGATCGTGGTGGTCTTCGGCCCCTCCGGCACCGGCAAGACCGTGCTGCTGCGCATCGTCGCCGGTGTCCAGGATCCCGACACCGGCAGCGTCGCGATCGACGGCGAGGATGTGACCGACGCCTCGCCCGAGGCCCGCAATGTCGGCATGGCGTTCCAGAACTTCGCCTTGTTTCCGCATTTCAGCACCTTCGACAACATCGCGAGCCCGCTCGCCGCGCGCGAGACACCGGCGGCCAAGCTGAAGGACCAGGTCGGCGCCATCGCGCGCATGCTGAAGATCGACCATGTGCTGGGCCACGCTCCGCGCGAGCTGTCCAATGGCCAGAAGCAACGCACGGCCCTGGCGCGGGCTCTCGTGGCTCAGCCCAAGGTGCTGTTGTTGGACGACCCCCTGCGCAACGTCGATGCCAAGCTGCGCTACGAGATGCGGCTGGAGCTGCCCCGCCTGCTGCGCACCTTCAACGCAGCGGTGATCTACGTGACCCAGGACTACAAGGAGGCGATGGCCCTCGGCGACCATATCGCCGTGCTGCGCAACGGCCGCATCGAGCAATGGGCCGCGCCTACCACCGTCTATCGCGAGCCGGTCTCCGTCGAAGTCGCGCGCCTGTTCGGCGATCCCACCATCAACCTGTTGCCCTGCAAGCTGGAAGGCGATCACGTCACCTTGTTCGGCCGCCTTGTTCCGATCTCCGGCGCCTATGCCCACGCGGCAGGGCGCGATTTGATCGCCGGCCTGCGCCCGGAGCACGTAGTCGTCACCGAGGCCGAGGCGCCGGGCGCCATCGCGTTCGAGCTGGATGCGGTGATGCCGGTCAATGTGCGCAGCGTGCTTTACCTGCGCGGGGCGGGCGGCGAGGAATTGCTGGCGACCGTCGGCGAGAGCGAAGCCGCAAAGTTCGGCCGCGGCCATCGCAAGGTCTGGGTGCGGTTCGATCCGCGCGACCTGCTGCTGTTCGACGCGACGAGCGGCCAGCGCATCGCGCCGCAGGTTCATTGAGGGGAGGGTCATGGCACAGCTTCTTCTCGACAGCGTCTCAAAGACCTACCGACCGCGCGGCAAGGAGCCGGTGCAGGCGGTCAAACGGGTCAGCCTCGATGTGAAGGATGGCGAGATCGTCGCCTTGCTCGGCTCCTCCGGCTGCGGCAAGACCAGCATGCTGCGCATGATCGCCGGCTTCGAGGACGTGACCGAGGGCGCCATCCGCATCGGCGGGCGCGAGATCCATCTGCTGCCGCCGGCCCAGCGCGACGTGGCGATGGCGTTCGAGGGCTATTCGCTCTATCCGCCCCTGAAGGTGCGGGAGAATATCGGCTTCGCCCTGCTGCGCGAGCGCGGCGCCAGCGCCGATATCGAGAAGCGCGTGACCCACATCGCCGACCTGCTGGAGATCACCGATATCCTCGACCGCTACCCGACCGTCATCTCGGCCGGGCAGCAGCAGCGCACCTCCCTGGCCCGCGCGCTGATCCGCCGCGCGCCGGTCTCCTTGCTGGACGAGCCGATGTCGCAGCTCGAGCCGCAATTGCGCGCTATCCTGCGGGCGCGGCTGAAGGACTATTTGATCGAGCACAAGATGACGACGGTGTTCGTCACCCACGACCAGACCGAGGCGATCGCGCTCGCCGACCGGATCGCCGTGATGGAAAAAGGCGAGCTGCAGCAATTCGGCACGCCGGCGGAGATCAAGCAGAGCCCGAGCAACCTGTTCGTCGCCAGCTTCATCGGCGAGCCGCCGATGAATATCTTCGACGCCGCCATCGCCTCGGAGGCGGGCGCCACCGCCATCAGCGGCCTCGGCCCCAACGGCCAGCCTGCTTTCCGCATCCAGGCGCCTGCCGCCGAGGCCGGCAACGCTGCGCGCGTGCGTCTCGGCATCCGCCCGCATCTGATCGAGATCGGCGCCAACGAATCGGCCGACGCGACCGGCAAGGTGATCACCAACCACTGGCTAGGCGACCAGAGCCACATCTGCTTCGAGATCGGCGGCTGTTCCGTGGTCGGCGTGACCGACAAGCCGATCGAGGCGCAAGCGGGTGACGCGCTGCCGGTCCGCTTCCCGCTCGGCGCCGTCCATCTGTTCGATGCCGAATCCGGCCGCGCCCTGGCGCACGGCCTGGGCCGGCGGAGCTGAGGCGCATGGCGCGCGACCTCATCCTCGCGATCGACGCCGGCACCTCGGTCATCAAGGTGCTGGCCTTCGATCTCGACGGCAATGAGGTCGCGACCGCGGCGCGTCCCAACACTTATCGCACCGGCACCGGTGGCGCGGTTGACCAAGACATGGCGCGCACCTGGCGCGACACCGTCGCGGTCCTGCGCGAGCTGACCGAGAACAATGCCGGCCTCGCCGGCCGCGCCGCCGCGCTGGCGGTGACGGGGCAGGGCGACGGCACCTGGCTGGTCGACCGCGACGGCGTGCCGGTCGCGCCGGCCTGGCTGTGGCTCGACGCGCGCGCGGCATCTCTGGTCGAGGAGAAGGCGGCGGCCGGCGTGCGCCATCGCATGTACCGGCACACCGGCAGCGGCCTCAACGCCTGCAACCAGAGTGGCCAGCTCGCCTGGATGGAGCGCCACACGCCGGAAGTGCTGGATCGCGCCGCGACCGCGCAGCATTGCAAGGACTGGCTCTACCTCAACCTCACCGGCCAGCGCGCCACCGATGTGACGGAAGGCATCTTCACCTTCGGCGATTTCCGCACGCGCCGCTATGTGCCGGAGATTCTCGACTGGATGGAGATCTCCAAGCGCAAGCACTTGTTGCCCGACCTGATCGACGGCACCCGCACGACGCACGGTTTGACCGAAACGGCCGCCAAGGAGACTGGGTTGCCGGCTGGCCTGCCGGTGTCCCTGGGCAGCGTCGATGTTGCCTGCACGGCCCTCGGAGCCGGGCTCTATGAGCCGGGACGCAATGTCGGTTGCTCGGTCGTGGGATCGACCGGCATGAGCATGCGCTTTGTGCCCGATGCCAACGCGCTGACCCTGGCGCCGGAGCCGGGCGGCTACACCATGGCCTTCCCGGTCGACGGCACGGTCGCGCAGATGCAATCCACCATGGCGGCGACCATCAACATCGACTGGATCGTCGAGGTCGGCCGCGACGCGGCACGCGCGCTGGGCCACGAGGTCGATCGCAACGAAGCGCTGAGGGCACTCGACGCGCGGGTGCTCGAAGCCAAGCCGAAATCCGAGATCTATCACCCCTACATCCTCGAGGCCGGCGAGCGCGGGCCTTTCACCAATGCCAACGCGCGCGCGCAGTTCATCGGCCTCACCCATCACACCAGCTTCGTGGACCTGGTGCGCACGGTCTATGACGGCCTGGTACTGGCCGCGCGCGATTGCTACGCCGCCATGGGACCGTTGCCGGAGGAGATCCGCATCTCCGGCGGCGCCGCGCGCTCCAAGGCGCTGAAGCTCCTGCTCGCCAGCGCGCTCGGCGTTCCGGTGCGCGAGAGCGTGCGCGAGGAATCCGGTGCGGCCGGCGCGGCCATGATGGCGGCGGTCGCGATCGGCGCCATCCCCGACATGGCGGTCGCGGTCGACACGTGGGTGAAGCCGATCCTGCGCGGCACGGTCCAGCCCGACGCGCAGCTGAAGGCCCGCTACGACCAGTTGTTCCCGATTTACGTCAAGGCGCGCCAGGCGATGCCGCCGGTCTGGGCCGACCTCGCCGCCGCGCGCAACAGGATTCATTGATGAACAAATTCAAGATTGCCGTGATCGGCGACCAGTTCATGAAGGCCTCCGCCTTCACCGATGCGCTCGCCAAGGTATCCGGCCTCGATGCCGATATCCGCACCATGGAGCTGCCCTGGCCGGACCAGCCGATGCGTCACGGCTACGTCGATGGCGGAATACCGGGCCTGCGCGAATATCTCGGCGAGCCCGACGACATCGTGCGCTTCGTCGATGGCGCCGACATCCTCATCACGCACCTGGCGCCGATCAATGGCGAGGTTCTGGACCGGCTGCCCGCCCTGAAGCTGATCGCGGTGTCGCGCGGCGGGCCGGTCAATATCGACGTCGCCGCCTGCAAGGCGCGCAACGTGAAGCTGGTCAATACGCCCGGCCGCAATTCCTCGGCGGTGGCGGAATTCACCATCGCCGCCATCCTTTCGGAGACCCGCCTGATCCGCGCCGGGCACGAGGCGCTGCGCCAGGGCATCTGGCGCGGCGATCTCTACCGCTTCGACAAGATCGATGCCGAGCTGTCGGAAATGACGGTGGGCCTGATCGGCTATGGCCATATCGGCACCAAGGTGGTGCGCCTGCTGAAGCCGTTCGGCTGCCGCATCCTGGTGTGCGACCCTTACGTCCCGCTGTCGGCCGCGGACCGCGACGACGATGTCGAGCAGGTCGATCTCGATGCCCTGCTGAAGCGCAGCGACGTGGTCAGCCTCCATGCCCGCGTCACGGAGGAGACCAAGGGCTTCCTCGCCGCGCCGCAATTCGCGCGCATGAAGCCGGGCGCCTATTTCATCAATACCGCGCGCGGGCCGATGGTGAATTACGACGATCTGTACCAGGCGCTGAAGTCGCGGCATCTGCGCGGCGCGATGCTGGAAACCTTCTGGCTGGAGCCGCCGCCGCCCGATTCGCCGCTGCTGAAGCTTGACAATGTCACGCTGACGCCGCACATCGCTGGCGCTTCCACCACCACGGTGCGCATCGCTGCCCGCATGATTGCCGAAGAGATTCGGCGTCATGGCGCTGGCGAGCCGCCGCTCAATCCTTGCTGAGGGCCCGATGAACAAACAAGAACTGGAACTGCGTAAAGGGATCATTGCCGCGTGCCGCGCCATGAATTCGCTCGGCATCAACCAGGGCACGTCTGGCAACATCAGCGCGCGCCATGGCGGCGACATGCTGATCACGCCCTCCGGCGTGCCCTACGAGGATCTCAAGCCCGGCGACATCGCCACCATGCCGATCGAGGGCGAATACGGCTCCTGGAAGGGTCCGCTCAATCCATCCTCCGAATGGCGTTTCCACCTCGACATCATGCGCTCGCGCCCGGATGTGGGCTCGGTGGTGCACACCCACAGCACCTACGCGACCACGCTTGCGATCTGTGGCAAGGCGATTCCGGCAATCCACTACATGGTGGCGGCGGCCGGCGGCCCCACTGTCCGCGTCGCGCCCTATGCGACCTACGGCACCAAGGAATTGTCCGAGCACGCGATCAAGGCGCTCGAGGGGCGCACTTGCTGCCTGTTGCGCAATCACGGCGTGATCGCCACCGGCGCCAATGTGAAGCGCGCGCTCTGGCTGGCGGTGGAGATCGAGACCCTCGCCAAGCAATACTACCTGTCGCTGGCGGTCGGCGACGCCCAGGTCCTGCCCGACGACGAGATCGTGCGGGTGGTCGAGAAGTTCAAGAACTACGGCCCGAAAGCGAAGCCCGCTGCGAAGAAGAAGGCGGCGGCCAAGGCGAAGTCGGCGGCTAAGAAGACGGCCAAGGGCAAGAAGTAGGGGACGAGGTGTGCGGTTGCTTCCCCTGCTGTCATACCGGACAGTCACCTCGCGCGAGAGCGCGAGGCGACGTGATCCGCGACCCATGCGCCCTCGGCGCGCGTTGATGGATGGAATGTTGGCACGGTGCTATCGGCATACTGCGCTAGCGGCGCGGTCGCATGGGTCCCGGCTCGCGCTGCGCTGGGCCGGGATGACAGTATGGGGTGCTTGTATAGTGGCGCGCACATGACCCCCTATGACCTCCTCGTCATCGGCGGCGGCGTCAACGGCGCCGGCATCGCGCGGGACGCGGCGGGGCGGGGGCTTACTGTCCTGCTGTGCGAGAAGGACGACCTGGCGCAGGGCACCTCCTCGCGCAGCGGCAAGCTGGTCCATGGCGGGCTGCGCTATCTGGAATATTACGAGTTCCGCCTGGTGCGCGAGGCGCTGATCGAGCGCGAGGTGCTGCTGGAGGCGGCGCCCCACATCATCTGGCCCATGCGCTTCGTGCTGCCGCACAGCCCGGAGCAGCGTCCCGCCTGGCTGGTGCGGCTCGGCCTCTTTCTCTACGACCATCTCGGCGGCCGCAGGAAACTGCTGGCCACGCGCGCCATCGATCTCAAGAGCGATCCGGTCGGCGCGCCGATCAAGCCATCCTTCGCCAACGCGTTCGAATACTCCGATTGCTGGGTCGACGATGCGCGCCTGGTCGTGCTTAACGCCCTCGATGCCGAGGCGCGCGGCGCCGAGATCCTGACCCGCACTGTCGTCCTGTCCGCCCAGCGCGACCGCGATGCCTGGAGCATCGATCTGGCCGATAACACAGGCCGGCGCCGCCAGGTCCGTGCCCGCTGCATCGTCAATGCCGCCGGCCCGTGGGTGGAGGATGTGCTGGCCGGCATCGACGGCTCATCGAGCAACCGCCGCGTCCGCCTGGTGAAAGGCAGCCACATCGTCACCCGCAAGTTCTGGGAGGGCGACCAGGCCTATCTGCTGCAGAACCACGACAAGCGCGTGATCTTCGTCAATCCTTATGAAGGCGACCTCGCCCTGATCGGCACCACGGATATTGCCGTCGAAGGCAAGCCGGAGGACGCCCGTATCGATGAGCAGGAGATCGACTATCTGCTCGCCGTCCTCGCGCGCTATTTCACGCAACCGCCGACGCGCGCCGACATCGTGCACAGCTTCTCCGGCGTGCGCCCGCTCTATGACGACAATGCCGAGAATCCGTCGGCGGTGACGCGCGACTACATCTTCGACATCGACCCTAAGCAGCCGGGCTCGGCCGCGCCGCCCATCCTCTCGATCTTCGGCGGCAAGATCACGACCTACCGCAAGCTGGCGGAGCATGCGCTCGACAAGCTGTCGCCCTTTTTCCCCGGCATGGCGAAGGCCTGGACCGCCCGCGCGCCGCTCCCCGGCGGCGACATGCCGTCGGCGGATTTCAATGCCTGGCTGGCCGGGTTCCGCCGGCAATTCCCGTGGCTCCCGGGCGATCTTGCTTATCATTACGCCCGGCTCTACGGCACGCGCGCGGAATCGCTGCTGGCTGGCGCCAAGGGCCCATCCGATCTCGGCCGGCATTTCGGTGCGCTGTTCTATGAGCGCGAGGCGCGCCTCCTGCTTGCCACCGAATGGGCGTGCAGCGCGGAGGATATCCTCGACCGCCGCACCAAGCACGGTTTGCATCTGAGCGCGGCCGAGCGCGCCGCGTTCGAGCGCTGGCTGGCGGGCCTCGACGCCGCCGAAGCCGCGCCGGTGCCGCTGCGCGCCGCCACATGACTCCGCTGTTCGTCGGCATCGATATCGGCACCAGCGGCGTGCGCGCCTGCGCCATCGACGGCGCGGAGCGGGTCGTCGGCGCGGCCCAGGTCGCGCTGCCGCCGCCGCGCCAGGACGGCTCCGCCATCGATCAGGAGCCGGAATTCTGGTGGCGCGCGACCTGCGAGGCGATCCAGGCGCTCGGCCGCTCGGTCGATCTTGCCAGCGTCTGGCGCATCGCGGTCGACGGCACCTCCGGCACGTTGCTGCTGACGGATGCCGCCGGCCGCCCCTGTTCGCCGGGCCTGATGTACAACGACGCGCGCGCGACCCGCGAGGCGGCGCGCATCAAGGCGGCGGCCCCGGCGGAAAGCGGCGCCCATGGCCCGAGCGCCGCGCTGGCAAAGCTGCTCTATCTGCTGGGCACCAGCATCCGCGCCGATGCCTGTCACGCCTTGCATCAGGCCGACTGGATCGCCGGGCGTCTGGCAGGCCGCTTTGGGCTGAGCGACGAGAACAACGCGCTGAAGCTGGGCTACGATCCGGTCACGCGCTCCTGGCCGGCCTGGCTGGATGTGCTGGAGGTGCCGCGCGATCTGCTGCCGGAGGTGCTGGTGCCGGGCAGCACCATCGGGGCTGTCGATCCCAAGATCGCGGCGACGCTGGGCCTGCCGGAGACGGCGATCATCTGCGTCGGCACCACCGACGGCGTCGCCTCTTTCATCGCGACCCGCGCGGCCGCGCCGGGCGATGCCGTCACCTCTCTCGGCACCACTCTGGTGCTGAAGCTGCTGTCGGATAAGCCGATCTTCGCACCGGGGCAGGGGGTCTATTCGCATCGCCTCGGCGATCGCTGGCTGGCGGGTGGCGCCTCCAACAGCGGCGGCGCCGCTTTGCTGGCGCATTTCAGCGCGGATCGGATGGCCGAGCTGACGCCGCTGCTCGACCCGGCGCGCCCGACCGGCCTCGACTATTACCCGCTGCCCAAGCCGGGCGAGCGCTTCCCGATCTCCGATCCCGCCATGGCGCCGCGCGTGACGCCGCGCCCCGCCGATGACGCGCAATTCTTTCAGGGCCTGCTGGAAGGCATTGCCGCCATCGAGGCGCTGGCTT
>DASYRS010000160.1:0-2080 GCA_036004205.1 Dongiaceae bacterium | reverse complement strand
CTGCCCTTGCCCACACCGACGTCGACGGCGATGCGGATGTCCTGGCCCTTGATGTGGGCGGCAACCGGCGCTTCGTCGTAGCCGGGCCGGCGCTGGCCCTTTTCGGTGATGGCGACGCCGCCGATCTTGATGCCGAGCTTGTCGCGGTCGGCCTTTTCGCCGGACTTGCCGACCGCCATCACGATGCGGCCCCAATTGGCGTCTTCGCCGGCAATCGCGGTCTTGACCAAGGGCGAGTTGGCGATCGCGAGGCCGATGCGCCGCGCGGCCCGGGCGGTGGCCGCGCCCGTCACGTCGATCGTCACCAGCTTGGCCGCGCCTTCGCCATCCTTCACCACCTGGACCGCGAGGTCGGCGAGCAGATCCTCGAGCGCGGCGCGGAACTGCTTCAGTACCGGATCGCCGGCGGATTTCGGCTTCGGATGCTTTGCCGCCTGCCCGGTCGCGGCCAGCAGCAGCGTGTCGCTGGTCGAGGTGTCGCCATCGACCGTGATCGCGTTGAACGAGCGGTCGGCGCCGCGCGCCAGCAGCTCCTGCAGGACCGGCGCCGAAATCGCCGCGTCGGTCGCGACGAAGGCCAGCATGGTCGCCATGTCGGGCGCGATCATGCCGGAGCCCTTGCAGAAGCCATTGATGGTGATCGTGGCATCGCCGATCTTCGCCTGCCGGGTGGCGAGCTTCGGGAAGGTGTCCGTGGTCATAATCGCGGCCGCACCCGCCGCCCAGGCATCGGCGCGCAGGTCCTTGATCAGTGCCGGCAGGTTGGAGATGATCTTGTCATCCGGCAGAGGCTCGCCAATGACCCCGGTCGAAGCCAGGAACACGTCGCTTGGCTTGCATTTCAGCGCCGCGACCATCGCCTTGGTGCAGCGATCGACCGAGACGACGCCCGCCTTGCCCGTGAAGGCATTGGCATTGCCGGAATTGACCAGGATCGCCCGTGCCTTGCCCGATTTCAGGTTCTTGCGACAGAGGTCGACCGGCGCGGACCTGGTCAGCGACTTCGTCAGCACGCCAGCGATCGTCGTGCCGGGGGCCAACTCCATCAGCATGACGTCGGTCCGGTTCTTGTAGCGGACATTGCATTCGCGCGCCGCCAGCCTGACGCCGGCCAAGGCCGGCAGGCGCGGGCTTTGCGCCGGCGCCAGGGGCGATACCGGATGAGCCATCGCTGCTGAACTCCCCCGACTACGGATCCGCCGTTACTGCTGGCCCTCGACCGGCTTGCCGTCCGGACCGATGATCTCGACCTTGGCTTCCTTGCGCAGGTTGGTGACCAAAGTCTGGATCATCTCCTCGGACAGTTCGGCGCGGATCTGCTCGCGCTGGCTGTCCAGAGTCGGCGCGGGCTGGGTGCGCCGCTCCTCCAGCTTGATGATGTGGAAGCCGAACTGGCTCTTGACCGGCGCCTGGCTGTAATCATCCACCTTCATCGCGAAGGCGGCGTCGGCGAATTCCTTCACCATGACTTCCTTGGAGAACCAGCCGAGCTCGCCGCCATTGGCGCCGCTGCCCTTGTCGGTCGATTTCTCCTTGGCGAGAGCCGCGAAATCGGCGCCGCCCTTCAATTGCTCGATGATCGCCTTGGCCTCGTCCTCGGTCTTCACCAGGATATGGGCGGCGCGCACCTCTTCCGGCGGCGGATTGTCCTTCAGCTTCTGCTCGTAGCGCGCCTTGATGGCGTCTTCGGTGACATGCTCGTTGAGATAGCGCGTGACAAAGACCCGGCGGACCGCCTCGGTCTCGTAATCGCTCATCAGCTTCTGCACTTCCGGGTCCTGGGTCAGGTTGTCCGCCTTGCCCTTGTCGCCCAGCAGCTTCAGCCCGATGTAGCGGTTGAGGAGCTGCGGGACCACCATGTCGATCTGCTGGCGGATCTGCTCCGGCAGGTCGGTGGCGGAATCGATCACCTCCTGGCGGGTGACGTCGACGCCGTTGATGCGCGCCACCACCTGCTGGTTGGGATCGGCGGGCGCGTCCGCGGGCTTGGCGGGCTCGGTCGCCGCAGCGGCGTCGGCGGGCTTGGCCGGGTCGGCGGCATCCGCCGGCTTGGCCGGGTCGGTCGCCTCAGCGGTATCCA
>DASYRS010000159.1:0-1944 GCA_036004205.1 Dongiaceae bacterium | reverse complement strand
GAACCTGGTGAGCAATGCGGTCGGCGCCATCGGATCGGAGCGCGGCGCCATCCGGGTCGCGCTCGAGCGGGTCGAGCTGGAGGATGCCGCCGCGATCCTCGGCGAGAAAGTGAAGACTGGCGTGTTCTGCCGCATCTCGGTGGTGGATACCGGCCCCGGCATCCCGGCGGAGGTGAAGTCGCGGATGTTCGATCCCTTCTTCACCACCAAGCCGGTCGGCGAAGGCACCGGCCTCGGCCTCTCCGTCGTGCAAGGCATCGTGCGCGACCATGGCGGCTTCATCCAGGCCGGCAACGAACCCGGCGAAGGCGCGCGGTTCGACGTGTATCTCCCGCTGGTGGAGCAGAAGGCGGCGATGGAGCTGGTGGGAACGGCGAGTTAGCGCACTCGCTTTCCATCCTTCTCATCGAAGAAGTACAAGCTCTGCGGGCTCAGCCTGATGCCGACCTTGGCGCCGATGTCGGCGGTGTAATCCTTCGGCGCCTTGATGGCGATGGGTTGCGCGTCGCGGCGGCAGGTCACCAGGACGTGGTCGCCGATCAGCTCCGTCGAATAGATCTCGGCGTCGAGATCCCCTGCCCCCGCCGCGGTCAGCGCGCAATCCTCCGGGCGGATGCCAGCGACCGCCGCCGCCGCTTCGCCGCGGATCGGGGTGCCGATGGCGATGCCAGGGGCTTCGAAGCGGTTCGCCTTCAATGAGCCTTTCAGGAAATTCATCGGCGGGGAGCCGATGAAGCCGGCGACGAACAGATTGTCGGGGTCGTTGTAGATTTCGCTGGGCGGGCCGAGCTGCTGCAGCCGCCCGTGATCCAACAGAGCGACGCGGTGGGCCAGGGTCATGGCCTCGATCTGGTCATGCGTCACATAGATGGTGGTGACGCCGAGATCGTGCTGCATGTGCTTCAGCTCCGCGCGCATGTGGCCGCGCAGCTTGGCATCGAGGTTCGAGAGCGGCTCGTCCATCAGGAAGACGGCCGGCCGGCGGATGATGGCGCGCGCAAGGGCAACCCGTTGCCGCTGGCCGCCGGACAACTGGCGCGGATAGCGGCCGAGCAAGGGATCGAGCTGAACCTGCGCCGCCACTTCGCGCACCCGAGCCTCGATCTCCGACTTCGGCGCCTGGCGAATCTTCAAGGGATAGCCGATATTCTCCGCCACCGTCATGTGCGGATAGAGCGCGTAGCTCTGGAACACCATCGCGACATCGCGGTCCTTGGGCGCGACGTCTGTGACCTCGCGGCCGTTGATCTCGATCCGGCCGCTGGTGACGCTCTCGAGGCCCGCGACCATGCGCAAGGCGGTGGTCTTGCCGCAGCCGGACTCGCCCAGCAGCACCAGGAACTCGCCCGGCTCGACGGTCAGGCTCAGTTCCTGCAGCACGGTCAGCGCGCCGAATGACTTGGAGATGC
Source organism: Dongiaceae bacterium (assembly GCA_036004205.1). Lineage (GTDB taxonomy): Bacteria > Pseudomonadota > Alphaproteobacteria > Dongiales > Dongiaceae > Dongia_A. The sequence goes on along the minus strand of DASYRS010000159.1, from coordinate 535 downwards.
GGTCGAGGCGGATGGTCATGTTCTATCCCTTGACGGCTCCCAGCAGCAGGCCGCTGGCGATGAAGCGCTGCAAGGCGAGCGCGAGCGCCATGACCGGCAGGATCATGATGATGATGAGGACCGACATGTACCACCATAGCGGCCCGCGGGTCGCGTTCTGCGCCGCCACCAGCAGCGGGATGGTCTGGGCATGGGCGGTCGACAGGAACAGCGCCAGCAGATACTCGTTCCACGCCATGATCAGCACCAGCAGCGACGTCGCGGCGAGGCCGGCCTTGGACAAGGGCAGCACGATGCCGAAGAAGATGCGGAACCGCCCGGCGCCGTCGAGCTGTGCGCTCTCCTCCAGATCCTTCGGGATGCCGACGAAGAAGTCGTACATCAGCCAGACCACGATCGGCAGGTTGACCGTCATGTAGGTGAGGATCAGCGCCGGGTGGGTATCCAGCATGCCGAGGCGCTGGAACATGACATAGATCGGGATCGCCGCGACGATCGGCGGCAGGATGCGCTGCGAGATCATCCAGAACAGGAT
>DASYRS010000158.1:0-20602 GCA_036004205.1 Dongiaceae bacterium | reverse complement strand
TGTGGGACGGTTCGTCACCGGCCGGCTGCAGACCTTGCCGAACGTCAAGGACACCTTGACTATCATCACCTTCAACGCATTCACCTAGAAACATCCAAAGATCAGGACAGAGGGGGAGTCATCATGAATTTTCGCAAACAGGCGCTCTTGAGCGCGACCGCGTTGCTGGCCGCCAGTCTGGCGCTTGCCGGCTGCGGCGAGGAGAAAAAGGAAGAACAGGCGGCGGCGCCCGCCGCTGAGCCGGCACAGCCGGCCGCGGAGCCAGCACAGCCGGCGCCGACCGAGACCCAGACCGCCGCGACCACACCGGCCGCCCCGAGCGGCCAGGACGTGAAGGTCGGCATCCTGTTCGACGTCACCGGCCCGATCGCCAACTTCATCCCGCCAATGCTGGATTCCGTGACCCTGGCGACCGACGAGGTCAATGCCGGCGGCGGCCTCCTGGGCGGCAAGATGGTGAGCGTGATCGGCGATACCACCGGCGCATCGCAAGGCGCGGTCGACGCCGCGACCAAGCTGGTGAATGTCGAGAACGTCGCCGCCATCGTCGGCGCCCTGATGTCCGGCACCACCATCGCCGCGGCCAACAGCGTGATCGTGCCGACCGGCGTCACCCAGATCTCGCCGACCGCGACTTCGCCCGACATGACCACGCTCGCCGACAACGACTGGGTGTTCCGGGTCGTTCCGTCCGACGCCTATCAGGGCCAGGTGCTGGCGAAGCTGACCATGGACCAGGGCGTCAAGAAGGTCGCGTTGACCTATGCCAACAACGACTACGCGGCGCCGCTCGCCAAGTCCTTCTCGGATGCCTACAAGGCGCTCGGCGGCACCATCACCGCCGAAGTGAAGCATGAGGAGAAGCAGCCCTCCTACACCACCGAGCTGGCGACCCTGGCGAAGGACCAGCCGGAGGCGCTGGTCATCATCGCTTATGCCGGCGATTCCGGCCTGACGCTGGTGAAGGAGGCGCTGGAGAACGGCCTCTTCAAGCGTTTCATCGGCACCGACGGGCTGCGCGACAACCTGCTGATCGAAAAGATCGGCGCCGACAATCTGAAGGATTCGTTCTTTACCTCGCCCTCTTCACCCAAGAGCGAGGCGGCCGACAAGTTCGAGCAGCTGTATGCCGCGAAGTTCCAGTCCACCAAGGACAAGATCTTCATCGGCCAGGTCTATGATTCGGTCATGCTGGCGGCGCTCGCCATCCAGCAGGCCGGCAGCACCGACCGCACCAAGGTGCGTGACGCGCTGCGCACCGTCGCCAACCCGCCGGGCGAAGCGGTCGGCCCCGGCGACTGGGCGAAGGCGGTTGAGCTGATCAAGGCCGGCAAGGACATCGACTACACCGGCGCCACCGGCTCGATGGATTTCGACGACAAGGGCGACGTCGCCGGCGTCATCGGCCACTTCGTGATCGACGGCACGGGCTACAAGGAAGTCGGGCTGGTTACGCCCTGATCCTCGCCAACTGACGGAGGAAAGGGCTCGGAGCGATCCGGGCCCTTTCTGCTTGCGGCATGAAGCAACTGGCTGACCTCACGATCGAATGCGTCCAAGCGGCGACGCCGGACGTTATCGTCCTGCTCGATGAGTTGAATCGCGCCCTGTCGGGTCCGTATTCGAAGGAACAGAGGCACGCATTGTCCGTGGAACAACTGTTCCAGCCGAACATCCGGTTCTTCATCGCCCGATCGGACGGCGAAGCGGTCGCGTGCGGCGGCGTCGGGTTCTACGATGGATACGCCGAGCTGAAGCGCATGTATTCGAAGCCCGCCATGCGTGGACGGGGCGTCGCGAAGGCGCTGCTCAATCGCCTGGAAGCGGAAGCGCGCGAGGCGGGCGCGGCATTGCTGCGCATCGAGACTGGCATCCATCAGCATGAAGCGCTGCGATTCTACGAGAACGCCGGCTTCAGGCGCTGTGGAGCATTCGGCCCCTATGCCGAGATGCCGCCGAAAGCCATCGAGCTCAGCGTGTTTTACGAGAAGGTGGTGTAGAGCCGGAGAGAACTACGCTGCCGCCGGCGCGATCCGCAGCACGGACAGCAGCTCGCGTCCATCAGTGCCGCCATCACCCTTGAGATCGATGCGGATGATGGCGTCGAGTGCGGCGGCATACGCGGCGAGCTTGCGCTGCAGCACCTGCTCGATCGGCAGCTTCTCGTCATTGATGGTGCGGCACATGACTTCGCCGATGGTGGAGAGCAGCCCGTAGTCGAACGAACCGCCAACGCTCTGCAGGTCGCGTGCGAGCTCGTGGAGCTTGCCGCGCCAGGCTTCATCATCGTGACGCGGGGCGGACATCAGCACGAACATGTCGCGCAAGGTCAAGTTGACATGGCGGCGGAACGAGGTGCTGAGCTCCAGCATGGCGACGCTGGCCACCGCCTCCATCCGGCGCAGCCGCTCCTGCGAGACCACCTTGACCTTGGAACGGAGTTTCCGGCTCATGGCTGCGCGTCCTTGCGGCGCTCGACGCCGTCATATCCTTCCATGCCGACCAGGACGCGCCGGTCCGGGCCGACATAGACGTCGCCCGCGACGAACGGGCGGTCATCCATGATCACGCGCACCAGGCCCTCGTACAGGCGCCGGAAGGTGAGCGGCTTGACCAGAATCCAGTTGGCGCCGCTGTCGCGCGCCTTCGCCACGTAGCCGCGGTCGACATGGGCCGAAGCGACCAGGATCGCGATGTCGCTCGGAATGCCGACGCCGCCGCGCCGTATGTCACGCAGCAGCTCCAGCCCATCCATGCCGGTGAGATCGAGATCGATCACCACGATGTCGGGCTGCACCGTCGCGATTTCGGCGCGCGCGGACTTGGGACTGGCGCAGGTGGCGACGCTGCCGACCCGCATGATGGAGAACAGCCGCTCCATATAGGTGCGCACGAACTCGTTGTCGTTGATGACCAGCAGGGAGATGCCGCCGAGGTCGAGCGCCGGCACGTCGCGGCCGAACGTCCGCCGCGCGATCGGCGACTGGCCGACCGGCCGCCCGACGATCGAGACGCGCGCTTCCGCGCTCTGTGCCTTCACTCGGTTGCTAGCCATGCCGGTCGGTCTCGTGGTTTGACCAAGGGATCGAACACGACCGATTCTCGTCCGCGGCGGGTTAATGTGGCTTTAAGACCGAGCACCGCCGATCAGCGCAACTGTCCGGCATTTGCGGCAAATTGCGCGCAAGTACAGCGATGAGCTGGGGATGATGAGGTGGGGATGATCTAGTTGGCTTGGCGCTTTGTCGGCTCCATCCCGAGCGTCGCCAACAGTTCGTCACCTTGGCGGCCGCCATCGCCCTTCAGATCGAATTGCAGGATCGCCTTCAGAGCGGCGACATGCGCCAGGATACGACGTTGCAATGAATGATCGCCGGGCAAGGCGTCATTCCTGATCAAGCCGCACAGAGAATCGCCGACCGTCGTGGCCAGTCCGTAATTGAACGTCCCGCCCAGGCCCTTCAAGTCGTGGGACAGCCGATAGAGCCGTCTGCGCCAGGTGGCATCCCAAAAGTCAGGATAAGTCAGCAGAGTCTCGATCGCGTTTATCGCTGCCCTGAAATTGCCTTGAAACATGCCGGCAAGATCCGCGGTCACCTTTGTGGCATCCGATTCCATGCGGCGAAATTCGGCAGGCGTGATTTCGCGCAGGCGATCCTTCCGCCGTTTCAGCATCGCGAGCCCTCGCCGGTCATTTGGCTGATGCCGGCCGCTTGCGGCGGTCGCTGACCGGATCGGCGAGCGGAATGTCCTTTGTGCGACGGCATGGACCGACATAGCTTGGGCTCTCGACGAAGGGCCTGTCGTCCAGGATGGCGCGGGCAATGCCGCCATAGAGCGTGCGGAACGACAGCGGCTTTGCGACGATCCAATTGGCGCCTTCGTTACGTGCCTGCTCGACATACTCGAGGTCCACATGAGCGGACACGACCAGAATGCACACGTCGTTGGGAACGCCGACCCGCCCATGGCGAATGTCGTGGACCAGCTCCAAACCGCTTCTCCCGGGCATGTCGATATCGACGATCACGAGGTCGGCCTTCGACTGCCTGATCGCTCCATCGGCCTCCAGCGGGTTGCAGCAGGTGGTGACGTGCGCGACCCGCATGACGCCCAGCAGTCGCCGCATGAGCGTCGTTGCGAATTCGTTGTCGTCGATCACGATGGCGCGGAGCTCGGTGAGGTCGAGCAATGGCATATCGTACGCATAGACTCTGCGCTTCGCGCGTGGCGTGAAGCGGACCAAACCACTGATCGGGTGCAAAACAGCGCTTGTCATGCGCGCGACCTCTGCAAAACGCGAACTCTAGCCACCGTGTCCCCCGGTATGGCAAAAGTGATAGGAAGTTTGATCCTGCACGCGTTAATTACGGCTTAATATGGTGCAGACCGGCCTGTAACATCGCTAAATAGCTGAATCAGCAGGTTATCCTGGCCATGGCCACGCAGGCGATTCTGTTCGACGTATACGGGACTCTGCTCGACGTGCACTCGGCAGTCGCACGCATTGCCGTCGAGCTGGGCGGCGAAGCCGCGGCGGTATCACGGCAATGGCGCCAGAAGCAGCTCGAATACACCTGGGTCTATTCCCTGCGCGGCGAGTACCGCAACTTCCGTGCGGTGACCGAGGCGGCGCTCGACTTCGCGCTCGCAACCCACGGCGTTCAGTCGCCCGCATTGCGTGGGCGTCTGCTCCAAGCCTATGAGCAACTCGATCCATTCCCGGAAGTCGCGGAAGCGCTCGCTGCGTTGCGGGGGCGGGGATTGCGCCTCGCCGCGCTGTCCAATGGCGACCTCGACATGCTGGAGACTGGGTTACAGGCGGCGCGTATCCGATCGTCCTTGGATGCGGTGCTCTCCGTCGCACCGCTCGGAGTCTACAAGCCGGACCGCCGCGTCTACGAACTCGGCCGCTCCTGGGCGGCCGTGCCAGCAGGCGAGATCGCGTTCGTTTCCGCCAACGCCTGGGATGCCGGCGGAGCCGCCGCCTTCGGCTTCCGGACCTTCTGGATCAACCGCGCGGGCCACCCGCCCGAATATGACATTCCGCGCCAGGCGACAGTCATCGGCAGCCTGCGCGATCTCGTGCTTTAGCCCAACGGCGGATATCGCGCCGGAACTGCACATGCTAGCGTCCGGCAACCCGGAGAGGAGACATCGATGCGTGCACACGCCCTTGCCCTCGCCATTGCACTGACCACCGGAACGCCGCTGTTGCCGCGTGCGGCAATCGGCGAGGAACCGATCGGCCAACCGGTTGATCTGGCTCTCGTTCTGCTGACCGATGTCTCGAACAGCATGGACAACCGCGAATATGAGATGGTGAAGCAGGGCTACAAGGCCGCTTTTTCCGATCCGGAGGTGATCAAGGCTATCCTGGAGAATTCCAAGGGCGTCGCCATCGCCTACGTCGAATTCTCGGGCAAGGACGATTTCATCGTCGTGAAGGGCTGGGATGTGCTGACCGACGCGGCCACTGCCCGCTCGTTCGGCGATGCGGTCGCTGCCGCCCCGCGCTCCAGCAACGGCAACACCGCACTCGCGGTGAGCATCAGGAAAGCCATGGAGATGCTGAAGACCGACGACATCGGCGCCGGCCGCCACGTGATCGATGTGGCCAGCGATCACCCGAACGACGACGGCCGGTCGGCATTCGTTCGCGATGCTGCGGTCGCGGCCGGCATTACCATCAATGCCCTGCCCATCGTCGACGGCCATCCGATGGTCATGTACGATGGGCACCTCACCTATGCCACCCAGCAATGGGGCTTCGAAGATCCCGTCGAATTCTACCGGAACCACGTGATCGGCGGACCCGGGAGTTTTCTGATCGAGGCGCGCGACTACGCTGCCTTCGGCGAAGCTCTCAAGCGCAAGCTGCTGCGCGAGCTGATTTCATCGCCCGGCGGCGATGACGCCTCATCGACCCTCGCGGCCGTGGACTGATCCCGCGTCACACGATTGCCATCGAATGCCGTTCCGCCAGGGATGGATTTTCGCACCGCTTGTTATATTGTCGGACTAATTGCGCCCCATATGGCGGCGTCATTGCCATCCATCAGCAATTCTAACTTCAGGTAGGCGAGAGGCGGATCATGGAATATCGGCTATTGGGACGGTCGGGCTTGAAGATTTCGGCGTTGACCTTGGGCACCATGACCTTCGGCGGAGAAGGGTTTTTCGCCAAGGCCGGCTCGTCCGATGTGAAGGAAGCGCGGCGCGTCATCGACATCAGCCGGGATGCCGGCATCAACCTGCTCGACACCGCCAACGTCTATTCGACCGGCCAGTCGGAGGAGATCATCGGCGAGGCGCTGGAAGGCAGCCGGCAGGACCTCATGATCGCGTCCAAGGTCCGCTTCCCCATGGGCAAGGGGCCGAATGAAGCCGGCCTGTCGCGCCATCACATCATCCATGAGTGCGAGGCGAGCCTGCGCCGGCTGAAGCGCGATGTAATCGACCTCTACCAGGTCCATGAGTGGGATGGCCTCACGCCGCTCGAAGAGACCATGGAGGCGCTCGATACGCTGCTGAAGGCCGGCAAGATCCGCTATGTCGGCTGCTCCAACTATTCCGGCTGGCACATCATGAAGGCGCTGGCGGTCGCGGACCGCGACGGGCGTTCGCGTTTCGTCAGCCAGCAGATCTATTACTCGCTGCAGGGGCGCGAGGCGGAATACGAGTTGATCCCGGTCACCATCGATCAGGGCCTCGGCGTGCTGGTGTGGAGCCCGCTCGCCGGCGGCCTGCTCTCCGGCAAGTATCGCCGCGGCAAGCCGATGCCGGAAGGCCGCCACATCAAGAACTGGGGCGAGCCGCCGATCTATGACGAGAAAAAGCTCTACGACACGATCGAGGTGCTGGTCGGCGTCGCGGAGGCGCGGGGCGTGCCGGCAGCGCAGGTCGCGCTCGCCTGGTCGCTCGGCCGCCCCGGCATCACCTCGCTGGTGATCGGCGCGCGCAATGAACAGCAGCTCAAGCAGAACCTCCCCTGCGTGGACCTGAAGCTGACGCAGGAGGAGCGCGACAAGCTGGACGAGGTCAGCGCCCCCACCCTGCTCTATCCCTATTGGCACCAAGCCAGCACCGCCCGCGACCGCCTCGGCACCGCCGACCTCGCGCTGCTGGCCCCGTTCGTGAAGGGCGAGGCGCGGTTCTAAGGCAAGGCCACGACGAATATGCTCGGCAAGCCCCTTTCCCCCTTGTGGGGGAAGGTTGGGATTGGGGGGTGCCACCGCACGAGCTTCAGTCACCTAGCGCAAGTGGCACACCATTCTTTGATCACGCCGACGGTTCGTGCGGCGGCACCCCCATCCAGCTCCGCCCCCGCGGACGAATGTCCGCATTCGCGGACGGGCGCTCACTTCGTTCGCCAAGGCTGCGCATCCTTCCCCCACAAGGGGGGAAGAGGCGTTCTCTACGGATCAGCTCATGACGACGGAGAGAGCAACTAAGCCTTCTTCGCAAACGTCTCCAGCAGCAGCGCGATGAACCGCTGCGCATCCGCGTCGAACGCTACGTCGCATTGCGGCTCCTGGCCGCCTCGGAAATGCGTGTCGATCACGGTGCGCCCGACGGTCAACGCGCCGATCGTCTCGACCGCGACGTGGTGGCGACGGGTCGTGACGATCGCCGGGTCGACCAGATAGCCGACGCACACCGCGTCATGCACCGGCGTGGTGCCGGCGACCGCCATCTTCTGGATCTCGTCATGCACCTGGATACGATGGCCGATGAAATCCGCCGCCGCGATGCCCGCCGGCGTGCCGAGCGCTCGCAGCTTCTCGCAATCGTCATAGGACACTAGCGCGCGATGGGTGGCGTCGAGCGGGACCAGTGTCATCTTGCGGAACTTGGCGGCGAACACGATGGCGGCGGCTTCCGGGTCGCCCCAGATATTGAATTCCGCCGAGGGCGTGACGTTGCCGATCTCGTGCCCGCCCCCCATGATCACGATCTCCGGCACGTGGTCCACCAGCTTGGGATAGAGCGTCAGCGCCGTCGCGATGTTGGTGAGCGGCGCCACCGGCACCAAGGTGATCTCGTCGGTCGCGTTGCGATAGGTCTCGATCAGGAACTCGACTGCGCCCACACCAGACTTGCGGCGCGCCGACGGCGGCACCGACAAGGTCCGCCCGTGGATCTTGCCGGCGAGGTCGCTGGTCGCGCGCGGGATCGGGAAGTCGGGCCGCACCAGCGGCCGCGCCAGCCCCTCATGGACCGGGATATCCTTGCGTCCGATATGGTCCAGCACGCGCAGCGTGTTGTCGGTGCAATATTGCACCTCGACATTGCCGTTGACCGTTGTGCAGCCAACCAGGTCGAGCGCCGGATGCAACGCGGCCAACATCACCGCCACCGCATCGTCCGTGCCGGTATCGACGTCGAGAATCAGTTTCCGCTTTGCCATGCCGGCAACCTAGCGATTTTCCGGTCGATCGTCGATCATCCTTGGCGGGCGCTCCGGCACCAGGCCCTTGGCGAACCGCTGAAGCACGATCTGCAGCAGGATGCCGATCAGCAGCACGCGGATATAGCTGGTCCGCGTGATCCATTCGCCGGGCAGGCGGTTGGTGAGCAGCTCGGTCGCCGACCAGATCACCCAGATCAGGGCCGCGCCCAGGATCGCGCCGCGGTTGTTGCCGCTGCCGCCGATGATCAGCATCACCCACACCAGGAACGTCGCCATCAGCGGCTCGGTCGCGCTGGTGCCGAGGAACTTGAAATAGTGCGCCGATAAAGCGCCGCCCAGGCCCATGATCATGGCGCCGAGCACGAAGGCTTCGACTCTGAACTGCGTGACGTCCTTGCCGATCGCCGCCGCCGCCACGTCGCTGTCGCGGATCGCGCGCAGCGCCCGCCCCCAGGGGGAGGCCCAGGCCCGCTCCGCCGCCCAATAGATGACGAGCACCAGCGCCAGCACCAGACCCATGAAGGCGAGATTGTTCCACGGGCTCGGCAGCGTTTCGAACGGCCGCGAGATGTTGGGGATGCCGCGCGTGCCCGCCGTCAGCCATTCCGCGTTCTTGATGAAGAGCCGGATCACTTCGGCGATGCCGATGGTCGCCATCGCCAGGTAGTCGCCTTGCAACCGCACGCAGATGCGCCCGATCGCCCAGGCGATGGCCCCGCTGGCCAGCATCGCAAGCGGCCAGGCGACGATGACCGGCAATCCGAACCCGCCCAGATAGTTCGGGCTCTCCGGCGTGGTGAGGATCGCCGTCACGTAGGCGCCGATCGCGAAGAAGCCGGCAATGCCGGCGTTGAACAGGCCCGCGAAGCCCCATTGCAGATTGAGGCCGAGACACAGCACGGCATAGATGCCGCTCATGATGCCGAGCGAGATCAGGTAGTTGACGAAGCCGGCGGAGAAGATCTCCATCAGAACACCCGCCCCCGGAACAGGCCCGTCGGCCGCCAGATCAGCATGATCACCATGACCGAGAACGCCACCGCCGGCTTGTAGCCCGGCGCGACCAAGGGCTCGGCCGAGAACCAGGGATAGGTCGCCAGTTCCTGGCAGAGGCCGATGGCGAGCCCGCCGGCGACCGCGCCATACGGCCGCCCGATGCCGCCCAGTACCGCCGCCGCGAACAACGGCAGCAGCAGGTCCCAGCCCATGCTGGGATGCACCTTGGTCTGGATGCCGATGAAGACACCGCCCGCCGCCGCGAGGCCGGCGCCGATGATCCAGGTCCAGCGGATCACCAGCTCGACATTGATGCCGGAAACGCGCGCGAGATCGGGATCGTCGCTGACCGCGCGCATCGCCTTGCCGAGCCGCGTGCGGCTGAGGAACAGGTGCAGCGCCACCACCAGTGCCGCCGTCACCAGCACGATGGTCACCTGGCGCGGCGCGATCTTCAGCAGGCCGAACTCCATCGGGAACCGGATGCCGATATCGTAGGTCTTCACATCGACGCCCCAGATCAGCTGGATCGCCGAGCGCAGCATCAGCATGACGCCGAACGAGGCGATCACCGTCACGATACCTGGCGAGCGGCGGAACGGCTTGTAGAACGCGCGGTCGAGCACGAGCGCCGCGGCCACGGTGCCGACCACCGCGATCGGGAGCGCCGCATAGGGACTCCAGCCGAGATTCGCCGTGAAGATGACCGCGAGATAGGCGCCGAGCGTCATCATGTCGCCATGGGCGAAATGCGCGAACCGCAGGATGCCGAACAGCAGCGAAATCCCGATGGCGCCGAGCGCATAGATGCAGCCCACCACCAGGCCCGGAAGCAGATACAGGTTGATGAAGTCGCTGAGGGCGGTCACGGCTCTGCCGTCCGGATTCTCTTCCCCCCTTGTGGGGGAAGGATGCGGAGCCTTAGCGAACGGAGTGAGCGCCCGTCCGCGAATGCGGACATTCGTCCGCAGGGGCGAAGCTGGATGGGGGGTGACGCCGCACGAGCGGTGCCAATGGAGCACCTATAGGACACAGCGCTTGCCGTCTGGCGCCGTGCGGCGGCACCCCCCATCCCTACCTTCCCCCACAAGGGGAGAAGGGGCAGATCGGAGTGGGTGGAGGTTCCGAGAGTCATTCCCATGCATTCACCCACCCAGAAATGATTCCGCCACCTCGCGGTTGGCGAGCAGATTGGCGGCGCTGTCGGTGAAGCGGTTGCGTCCTGTTGCCAGCACATAGCCGACATGGCCGATGGCGAGCGCCTGTTTGGCGTTCTGTTCCACCAGCAGGACACCAACGCCGCTGCGGTTGATCGCGACGATGCGGTCGAAGATCTGGTCCATGTAGAGCGGCGACAGGCCCGCAGTCGGCTCGTCCAGCATCAGCAGCTTGGGCTCCAGCATCAAGGCGCGGCCCATCGCCACCATCTGGCGCTGGCCGCCAGAAAGCTCGCCTGCGGCCTGCTTCAGCTTTTCGCGCAAGGGCGGGAACAGCTCCAGCACCGCCTCGATCCGGCGCGCGATGTCGCCCGGCTTCAGGAACGCGCCCATCTCCAGATTCTCGCGCACGCTCAAGGAGCGGAAGACGTTGCGCTCCTGCGGCACGTAGGCGATGCCGCGCCCGACCAGCCGGTCGGCGGACAGCCGCGTCACCTCGTCGCCCTGGAACATCACCCGCCCTTCGCGGATCTGCGCCAGCCCGAAAATCGCCTTCATCGCCGTCGACTTGCCGGCGCCGTTCGGTCCGACGATGACGGAGATGCTGCCCGGTTCCACCGACAGGTTGATGCCGTTCAGAATGTCAACGGCGCCATAGCCCGCGATCAGGGCCTCGATTTGCAGGAGGCTCATGGCCGCACCTCCGCCGCCGGCTTGTGATGGCGCGCGCCGAGATAGGCTTCGATTACGGCATCGTTGCGGCGGATCTCGGTCATCGTGCCCTGCGTCAGGACCCGCCCTTCCGCCATCACGATCACCGGATCGCACAGCCGCGCGATCAAATCCATGTCGTGCTCGATTACGAAGAAGGTGTAGCCGTGCTGGCGGTTGAGCCGCTCGATCTCGCCCGCCAGCTCGCTCAGCAGCGTGCGATTGACCCCGGCGCCCAGCTCGTCCAGCAGCACCACCTTGGGCTGGATCATCATGGTGCGGCCAAGCTCCAGCAGCTTTTTCTGCCCGCCGGAAAGGTTGCCGGCATATTCGCGCTCCAGGTGGGTGAGGCGAAGCTGCTCCAGCACCTCGCGCGCCCGATTGCGCAGGCCGCGCTCCTCCCCCACCACCTTGCTCCAAGCGAACCAGGCGCGGAACAGATTCTCGCCCGATTGCTTCGGCGGCACGGCCATCAGGTTCTCGATCACCGTCATGCGCGAGAATTCCTGCGCGATCTGGAAGGTGCGCGCGAGGCCGTGATGGAACAGCCGATGGGCAGGCCAGCCGGTGACATCCTCGCCATCCAGCCGCACATGGCCGGAATTCGGCGCGAACAACCCGGCGATGATGTTGAACAGGGTCGATTTGCCGGCGCCGTTCGGCCCGATCAGCCCCGTGATCGAGCCGCGCGCGACGCCCAGCGAGCAATCATCCACCGCGCGGATGCCGCCGAAACTCTTGCTGAGATGCTCGACCTGGATCATGCGATGGCTCCCTTCCCCCCTTGTGAGGAGGTATCGCATGTGGCGATGGGAGCATCATTCCCCCTCCCCCAACCTGGGGGAGGGTTGGGGTGGGGGAAGCGAGCGAAGATTGTCTCGCACCGAAACGCGGCTTCCCCCTCCCTGACCTCCCCCAGCTTGGGGGAGGGGATTTCAGCGCACGCTCCATATGCGCCTGCCTTCCCCCACAAGGGGGGAAGGAGCTCAGCGAGTTGCCCCCACCAATTGCGCATGAATTTCACGTGCGCCAGCCCGGCCCCCTCAGGCACATCGCCTAGACCCGCGCCTCCGGCAGATAGTTGGCGAATTCGCGCTCCACCGCTTTCGGATCGCCGGAGAGGCCGTAGAACACACCGGCGGCCATGTCGCCCGGATAGATCTCGTCCGCGCGCCGGTTGAGGCCGTCGACGATCGCCTCCGCGACATAACCCGGCTGGATCTTCGGTACGTTCACGCCCGCCGTCATGTCGGTATCGACCGCGCCGGGCAGCACGCCCATGACGTGCGTGCCCTGCGCCTTCAGCTCCGCGCGCAGCGCCTGGGTCAGGCTGAACAACGCCGCCTTGGAGGCGCACAGCGATCCCATCAGCGGCAGGTTCACGTACGACAGGATCGACAGCATGTTGACGATGGCCCCGCCGCCATTCGCTTTCAGGACCGGCTGGAACGCGCGGCACATGGCGAGGGTGCCGAAATAGTTCACCTCCATCTCGCGCCGCGCGTTGTCGCTGCTCTCGATCGCCATCAGCGGGGTGTTGAAATTGATGCCCGCATTGTTGACCAGCAGCGTCACGTCCTTGGCCGCGCGCGCCGCGGCCGCGATCTGGTCCGGCTTGGTCACGTCGATCTCGATGGGATGAAGCTTGTCCGGCGCCTCGGCGATCAGGCCCTTGATCGCGTCCAGCTTGCGCGCGCTCACGTAGACCTTCTTCGCGCCGCCCTTCAGCAACGCCCGCACCGTCTCCGGCCCGATGCCACGATTGCAGCCGGTCACCAGCGCGACCGAGCCGGCGACAAGGTCCTTGCCCGGCACGTCCGCGTTGCGGCGAATGCGCGCCTTCGACGGTGTCTGGATCAGATCCTGGTCGTACGCCAGCACGGCGAGCTGGAAGCCTTGCCGCCTGCGGTCGGCCGCCATCGTCTCGCCCAGCGTGAACAGGCCGCAGCTCTTGCCCGCCGCATGCGCCGCCTGGAGCACGGACTGCATCGCCGCCTCGTGCTTCGGCCCAAAATCGGGAAACGTGCCAAGCGACAGCGACAGGTCGAACGGACCGATGAACAGCATGTCGATGCCGGGAACGGCCGCAATGGCCGCGGCGTTTGCCACGCCGATATCGGTCTCGATCATCGCGGCGACGAAAATCGCATCATTGGTCCTGGGCACCACCGCCTTGGCATCGATCACCGAACGAATGCCGCCGGAGGATCGCCGGCCTTGCGGTGGATATTTGGCGGCGGCGACGATCCGCGCCGCCTGCTCGGCGCTTTCCACCACCGGCACGATGATCCCCAACGCCCCGCTGTCGAGCGCGCTGCCGATCCCGAAATAGGAATCATCCTGTGTCCGCACCAGCGGCGTCGCTTTGCCCCGTACCATGCCGATGGCGGATTCCAGAGTCGGCCTGGTCCACAACCCGTGCTGCAGGTCGAAGACGATCGCGTCGGCGCCCTCCTCGACCATCAGCTCGGCAATGACCGGGGCGCCCAACGTCGTCCACATCGCGCCGACGCAGCCGCCGGCGCGCAGCTTGGTAAGAACCGGATTGTCCATCGTCTTCAGCCCTTGTTGGCGCTTTCGGCCCAGCTTCTCATCAGCGTGTTGGAGGGCAGCGTCTCGTCCAGCAGCTTCTTGCCCTGCTCCGCACCCGCCACCGGCAAGGTGTTCTTGTCGATCAGGCCGATCTGCGCCAGCACCGAGGCCTGATCCCAATAGATGTGCTCGTGATAGAGCTTGTTGCCGCGGAAGCAGACGATGGCGACCAGCGGCACTTCGACATAGCGGCCGGTCGGCGCGATGCCAGGCAGCATCCAGTCGATTTCGCGGTCATGGGTGAAGCAGAACAGCATCTCGTCCACCACCCGGTCGGCGCCGACGGTGCGCGAGACGGGAACCAGCTTGGTGTCGGCCGGATTGCCGTTGACGAAATGATGCTGGTAGAAGCGCGCCAGCTCCTGCTGTCCGACGCCGCCGGTCATGGTCGGGATGTGGTTGACGTATGGCTCCGCGACCATGGTCTTCATGGTGGCCGCCACGTCGCGTGTGCCGAACTCGTATTCGCAATGCTTGTCCCAAAGAGCCGATAGATCGTATTTCGGGCCCATCACGCGGCGGAACAAAGCGATCGAGCGCGAATGCGCCATATCCGCCGACGGCTTGTGGAAGTGATCGCCCATGGTGCGGGCGAACGCATGGTTCTGGCCGGGATAGACATAGATCTCGACATCCGACCGGTTGGCGAAGGCAGCCTTGACCTGCTCCTGCGCTTCCTTCGGCACGTATTTGTCCTCGGCCGCAACGTGCAGGATCAGCGGGCAGCGGATCTTGTCCTTCTCGTGCAAGTGCTCCTCGAGCCTGACTCCGTAATAGCCGACCGCGCAATCGACACCGGCGCGCGCAGCCGCCAGGTAGGCGAGCCTGCCACCCAGGCAATGGCCGAGCACGCCGACCTTGCCCGTGCATTCCGGCCGGCCGCGTAAGGCCTGCACGCAGGCCGCGATGTCCTTGATGCCGGCATCGACGTCGAACCTCGTCATGAGATCGAACGCCTTCTGCCATTCCTCCTGCGAATAGCCCATGTCGACCATCGGCTGCATGCGCCAGAACAGGTCCGGCGCCAGCACGACATAGCCTTCCTCGGCATAGAGGTCGGCGACCTCGCGCACATAGGCGTTGACGCCGAAGATCTCCTGGCACAGCACGATGCCGGGACCCCGGCCGCTGGCCGGCACCGTCATATAGGCCTTGAACCGGCCGCCATCGGCCGCCGTGATATCGATGAAGTGTCCCATGGATTGCGCTCTCCCCAGACCCGCCCTTAAGGGCTTATGGGCGTCACCCTAGCGGCAGGGGGGAGGCAAGTAAACGGGTCACTCCCAGCGAGGGCAGGACGTTCTCGGTTGGAAAACTCGGCGCGTTCCTCCTCCCCCATGTTGGGGGAGGGGTTCTCAGCGTGCGCTCGCTGCCCTCGTCACATCTTCAACCGCTCGCCCCTGGGATCGTAGAACGGTTTCAAACTTGCCCGTGCCGGCACTTTCTTGTCCGCGACCTCGATCTCGAACTTCGCGCCATCGATCAGCGCCTGATCGACGCCCTCGGGGTGCCGGATATAGCCCATCCCCATCGCGCAATTGTCCGTGAAGCTATAGCCGGCGGAGGTGACGTAACCGACGTTGCGCCCATTCATGAAAATGGGTTCGTTGTGATAGAGCAGCGGCTGCGGGTCCTGCAGCGCGAACTGGACCAGGCGCTTGGTCAGTTTCTTCCCCTTCTGCGCCGCTACCGCCTCGCGCCCGATGAACAGCACCGCCTTGTCCATCGCGCACAGGAACGCGAGGCCCGATTCATGGGGCGTGTCGTCGGGGCTGATGTCGTGGCCCCAATGGCGATAGGCCTTCTCCAGGCGAAGAAAGTTCATCGCGTGCATGCCGGCCGGCTTCAGGCCGAATTCCCTGCCCGCTTCCAACAGCAGGTCGAGCGCACCCGGCGCATAATCGGCCGGCAGGTAGATCTCCCAGCCCAGCTCTCCGACATAGGAAATGCGCAAGGCCAGCGCCTTGGTCCAGCCGAACTCGATCTCCTTCGCGGTGCCGAACGGATAGGCCTCGTTGGACAGGTCCGCGCTGGTCAGCTGGCCCAACAGCCTGCGGCTGTTCGGCCCCATCACGCCCAGCACCGAATAGACGTTGCTGAGATCCTCCATCTTCACGTCGACGGCGCGCGCGAAATGCGTCTTCATGTAGTGCCAGTCGCGCGTCGCCGTGGCGACCGCTGTCACCACCAGGAAGCGGTCTTCCGCCAGCTTGGTGACAGTGAGGTCGGCCTCGATCCGGCCCTTCTTGTTCAGCCACTGGGTATAGGTCGCGCGGCCCTGGCGCGAAACGTCGGCGCAGCAAATGCGCTGCAGTTCGCGTTCCGCATCCTTGCCGGTCACCAGGAACTTGGCGAACGAGCTCTGGTCGAAGAAGCCGACATTGCTGCGCACGTTGCGGCACTCCTCGCCGCAATAGTCGAACCAGTTCTGCCGGCCGTATGAGTATTCATAAACGGGCTTGACGCCCTTCGGCGCATACCAGTTCGGCCGCTCGTAGCCTGCCACTTCACCGAAACACGCGCCGAGCTCTTGCTCTTTCGCGTAGAACGGCGACTTGCGGATGCCGCGCGAAGTTTCGAACTGGCGGAACGGCCAGTGCATCGCGTAGAGCAAACCGAGCGCCTCGGACACGCGCGGCACCAGGAACGACTTGGCGCTGTGGTGCGGTGAGAAGCGGCGGATATCGACATCCCACAGGTCGAACGGCGGCTCGCCTTCCGCAATCCAGTGCGCCAGCGCCCAGCCGACGCCGCCGCCGGACTGGATGCCGATGGAATTGAATCCGGCCGCCACGAAGAAGTTCTTCAGTGTCGGCGCCTCGCCCAGCACGTAGCGCTGGTCGGCGGTGAAGCTCTCCGGTCCGTTGAAGAACTTGCGGATGCCGACCTTCTGCAGGCTCGGCACGCGATGCATCGCGCCTTCCAGGATCGGCGCGAAATGATCGAAGTCCTCCGGCAGCTCGTCGAAGCAGAAATCCTCCGGGATGCCGTCGACGCCCCAGGGTTTTGCCTTTGGCTCGAACGCGCCTAGCAGCAGCTTGCCAGCATCCTCCTTGTAATAGGCGCAGGCATCCATGTCGCGCAGGACAGGCAGATTGGACGTCATGCCCTCCATCGGTTCGGTCACGACGTAGAAATGCTCGCAGGCCTGCAGTGGGATGTTGACCCCCACCCGTTTGCCGATCGCCTTCGCCCACATGCCGCCGCAATTGACGACGTATTCGCAGGCGATGGTGCCCTGCTCGGTCTCGACCCCGGTCACGCGGCCATCCTTGGTCAGCACGCGCGTGACCTTGGTATCCTCGTGAATCTTCACCCCGCCTTTGCGCGCGCCGCGCGCCAGCGCCATGGTCACGTCGGCGGGATTGCACTTGCCGTCCTTCGGGTAGTGGATCGCGCCGATCACGTCATCGACGTTGAGCAGCGGCCATTTCTTCTGTACCTCCCGCGGCGTGATCGCCTCGGCTATGACATCGAACCCGCGCAGCATGGCCGCGCCGCGCAGGAATTCCTCCCAGCGCTCCTTGTTGGTCGCGATGGAGAGCGATCCCGGCTGCACGAAGCCGGTCGCCTGCCCCGTCTCCGTCTCCAGGTTGGTGTAGAGATCGACGGTATATTTCGCGAGCCGCGTCAGGTTCGCCGTGTAGAGCGAGGCGCGCACCAGCCCCGCTGCGTGCCAGGTCGTGCCGCTGGTCAGCTTCTTGCGCTCCAGCAGGACGACGTCGCTCCAGCCCAGCTTGGCGAGGTGGTAGGCGACGGAACAGCCGGCGATCCCGCCGCCGATGATGACGACCCGCGCCTGCGTTGGAAGTGCCATTTATTCGTTCCTCACTCTTCAATAGCCCAGCGGCCCTGGCGGGACGGGCCCGCTCGGAGCAAGCGCTCCATCCTTGTCGTGCTGCTCATTGCCCAGCAGCGGCGGACAGAACACGCTCACGAGATGAATGTCGCTATGGGCGCGCACGCGGTGCCGGTCCTTGGGGCCTACGTTATAGGCCATGCTGGGTTCCAGCTTCCAACTCTGGCCGGTGGCGAGGTCGGTCACCTCGCCGGTGCCGGAAATGATGTGGTTCGCTTCCCAGTGGTGCTTGTACCAGAGGGTCGCTTCCGCACCCGCAGCGAGGTGTACGTCCGAGAATCCGAAGCCGAGGCCGTCGGCCTTGGTCAGCATGCGGACCGTGCGCACCTGGCCGTTGGCCGCGATCATCTCCTTCCCGGCCCGACGCATCTCGTCCGCGCGTTTGACGAACATGCGCCGATCGGTCTTCTCGATCGGGCCGCTGGCCTCGTAGCCACCGTCCTTGTCAAAGCCCTCGTCCCCTCTCAGCGGTGGGCAGAACACGCTTACATAATGCGCATCCTCCGTCACGACCAGGCGATGCCGGTCATTGGGTCCGACGACATAAAGAACGCCCGCCTCGAGCGGCCACCTCTCTTCGGTCGTCAAATCCGTCACTTCGCCCTTGCCGGAGATGATGTAATTGGCCTCCCAGTGGTGCTTCAGCCAGATGATCGCATCGATGCCCTTCTTGGCCCGGTTCTCGTTGTACGAGTAGCCCATGCCGTCAGTGGCGGTGAGGAAGCGCGCCGAGCGGAACGTATCGTTGCCCATCGGCAGCCTGATGCGTCCGATCTTCTCGAGCTCGTCAAGCGTGCGAATAAACACGACGCACCTCTAGGCTCTTAACCGCGCGTTGTCCGGATCGAAGATCGGCTCCTGGCTCACGACGGCCTTGCGCCGGTCGCCGAATACCTCGACCTCCAATCGCTCGCCGACCTTCGCGAGATCGGTGCGCACATAAGCCAGCGCGATGCTCTTGCCGATGGTGTGGCCGTAGCCGCCGGAGGTCACCAATCCCACCAGCTCCTCGCCGCGATAGACCGGCGCGCAGGCCGGCGCGTCGCAATCCTTCGCTTCGTCCAGCACCAGCGGCACGAAGCGCTCCTGCGGGCCCTTGCTGCGCTCCTTCACCAGGGCGTCGAGACCGCGGAACGCAGGCTTCTGGAAATCAACGAACCGATCCAGGCTCGCCATCAGCGGCGTGTATTCGTGGGTCATGTCGCCCTTCCAGCCGCGATAGACCTTCTCGAGCCGCAAGCTGTCCATCGCATACATGCCGAAATCGCGGATATCGAATTCCTTGCCCACCTCCCACAGCGCGTCATAGATCGGCACCATCTGCTCCATGGGCACGTGCAATTCCCAGCCCAGCTCGCCGACATAGTTGACGCGCATCGCCAGCATGCGGGCATAGCCGATCTCGATCCGCTTCGCCGACAGCCAGGGGAACGCCTTGTTGGAGAGATCCGCCTCGGTGATCTTGCCCAGCACCTCGCGCGACTTCGGCCCCGCGATGATGATGGAGCCATAGCGCGCCGACAGGTTGTCGATGCGGATCGCGCTGTCCTTCGGCATGTGCTTCTGCAGCCAGTCGAGATCGTGCCACTCGGCGGCGGCGGCGGACATCAGGTAGAACTTGTCCTCGCCCAGGCGCGTGATGGTGAACTCGCTGACGATGCCGCCCTTGTCGTTCAGCATGTAGCTGAGGCTCATGCGGTTGAGCTTGGGCAGCTTGCCGCAGATCATGCCGTCGAGCCAATCGTTGGCGCGCTTGCCTTCGATCACCAGCTTGGTGAAGCCGCCGAGGTCGAGGATGCCGACCCGCTCGCGCACCGCCTTGCATTCCTCCGCCACGGCATCGTGCCAGTTGGTGCGGCGGAAGCTCGGCTGGCGCGACGCGTCGTCGCCCTTGCGCGGGAACCAGGCCGCGCGCTCCCACCCGCCGCGTGCGCAGAACGAGGCGCCCTTGGCCTTCAGCTTGTCATAGAGCGGCGTGGTCTTGGCGGGCCGCCCGGCCGGCCATTCGTTGGCCGGGAACGCGATGGCGTATTCGTTCTGATAGAGCTCGACCGCCTTCTCGACCACGTAGCTCTTGGTGGCGTAGTCGGTGTAGCGCCGCGGGTCCAATGACCAGAAATCCCACTCCGGCTCGCCATGCGCGATCCATTCGGCCGCGGTCTTGCCGGCGCCGCCGGATTGCGAGATGCCGAACGAGAAACAGCAGGCCTGGTAGAAGTTCGTCAGCCCATGCGCCGGGCCGATATAGGGATTGCCGTCCGGCGAATAGGGAATCGGGCCGTTGATGACGCGCTGCACGCCGACAGTGCCGAGCAAGGGCACGCGCTCGATCGCCTTCTCGATATAGGTCTCGAGCCGATCCAGCGCATCGGGCCAGAGCTGATAGGCGAAATCGTCGGGAATCCCCTCGAGCCAATGCGGCGTCGCCTGCCATTCATAGGGGCCGAGCAGCAGTCCGTCGCGCTCCTGGCGCAGGTAGTACGAGACATCCGGATCGCGCAGCAGCGGCAGCTTTTCCTTGCGCGCCGACAGCTCCGGGATCATCTCGGTCACCAGGTACTGGTGCGACATGGAGACGATCGGCATGTACTGCCCGACCATCGCCATGACCTCGCCGGCACGATAGCCGGCGGCGTTCACCACGATCTCGCAGCGCACGTCGCCCTTGTCGGTCTTCACCAGCCACTCGTTGCCTTGGCGCTCCAGCGCGGTCACGCGGGTGAAGCGCTGGATGCGGGAGCCCAGATCCTTCGCGCCCTTGGCATAAGCTTGCACGAGCTGGCTGGGATCGATATCGCCGTCAAACGGGTCGTACAGCCCGCCCAGCACGCCGTCCATTTCCATGAACGGATATTTGTTCCTGATCTCGTTCGG
>DASYRS010000157.1:0-3588 GCA_036004205.1 Dongiaceae bacterium | reverse complement strand
TCCTGGTGATCTTCACGTTGCTGGCCTATACCGTCAAACGGCGCGTCTGGGCCGACGTGCACTGACGGTTGGCCTTTTCAAGATGGCTATGACGACCGCCGCCGAGTGGCTAACATTCGGCGGCGGTTTTCATTTGGCCTCATTGGAGCTGGGCTGATGGCGCTCGACGCCTGCGGCATCACCGGGATCGATCACACCCTGGTCGGCGTGCGCGACCTGGGGGCGGCGCGCGGGCGCTGGTCGCGCCTTGGCTTCACCGTCACGCCGCGCGGCCGCCATATCGGCTGGGGCACCGGCAATTACTGCGTGATGTTGGAGGAGGGCTATATCGAACTGCTCGGCATCGTCGATCCCAGCCAGTTCAGCAACAACCTCGACAAGCTGCTGGAGAAGAGGGAAGGGTTACTGGGCTTCGCCTTCGCGACGCCCGATGCCAATGCCTGCCGCGACGCGCTGGAGGCGGCGGGGCTGAAGCCGGATGGGCCGAAGCAATTGAAGCGCGATCTGGAGCTTCCGACCGGCACCGTGACGCCGGAATTCCGCCTGGTGTTCCTGCCGCCCGAATCGACGCCGGAGGTGAGCGCGTTCGTGACGCACCACCTGACGCCGGAGCTCATTCGCCGGCCCGACTGGCTGGCCCACGCGAATGGGGCGCTGCGGCTGCTCTCCGTCACCGTGGTCTGCGCCGATCCCGTCACCGCCGCGCTCGGCTATCTGCCGATCTTCGGCCCCGACCGGATCAAGGTGACGGATCACATGACCTCGGTCTCGTGCGGCACCAGCGCGCTGCGCTTCATGAAGCCCGACAACCTGATCCAGGTCTATCCCGGCATGGTCCTGCATCCGCTGCCGGAAACGCCGTTCATCGCCTCGATGAAGCTGCTGGTGGCGGACAAAGCGCGCTGCATCGCGCAGCTGAAGGAAACCGGCGTTCCTTTCCATTCGACCGCTCGTGGCTGCCTGGTCCAGCCCGCGGAGGCGAACGGCGTCATCCTGGAGTTTGTCGAGGGCTGACGCAACTCCAGCTCATTGGAGCTTGTGATGGTCGATACCGAACACGAACTCGATCGGTTCCACGATCTCGAGCTGGACGGGTGGCGTCGGCTCGCCGCTGGCTACGCCCGCCATTTCGCGCCCCTGGTGTCGCAGGCCATTGATCCCCTCCTGAACGCCGCGCGCGTTGCAGCGGGCTCGCGTGTGCTGGATCTCTGCTGTGGTCCGGGTTATGTCTCGGCGGAGATCAAGCGGCGTGGCGCGATTCCGACCGGCATCGATTTCTCTCCTGAAATGATCGCGCTCGCCAAGGCGAACGCGCCCGACATCGAATTCCACGAAGGCGACGCGGAGAACCTGCAAGTCGCCAGCCGCTCGTTCGACGCCGTTGTCATGAATTTCGGCTTGCTGCACTTCGCCCGGCCGGAGCTGGCGATGAGCCACATCGCGCGCGTGCTGAAGCCCGGCGGCAGGGTTGCCTGTACCGTCTGGGCGCCGCCCGCCGAGAGCGCAGGGCACAGGATCATGCTGCAGGCCGTCAGCGAGCAGGGGAAGATGGAGGTCGGGCTGCCCGCCGGGCCGCCGCTGTTCCGCTTCACCGACCCGCAGGAATGCCGGACCTTGTTTGCCGGCGCCGGCTTGCGCGATGTGACCATCGGCAAGGTGCAGCACCACCTCGACCTCTCCGGACCGGACGAGCTGTTCGACGCCTATGTCGCCGGCGGCGTCAGGATCGCCGTGCTGCTGGCCAAGCAATCGCCCGATGCCTTTGCCAGGATCCGGCAGGCCGTGCGCGAAGCCTGCGCGCCGTTCGAGCGCGACGGGAAATTCCGGATACCGATGGCTTCGGTGCTGGCGAGCGCCGCGCGGCCTTGAGCGCGACCGCTACTTCCAGCACTGCTCCGCCGGTATGGGGGTCGCGGCCGTCGGCGGAAGTGACCAAGCGTCCCACTACTCAAACGATAGGGACCGCACCAACTTCTCGAACGATTCTTTCGACATACTGGATGTCGGTGCGAGCAATATCGCCGATGGGATGCACAGGTGCACATAGCCGACAAGAACACCCATGTAGGAGGTGAAGTCGGCTCCCGGCCCGCTTCCATCAATGAGCCCTACGGCTACCGCCGAGTTGGCATTGCTCGAAGTGCTGAAGATATTGACGTTGTTGAAAGACAATCCTCCCGCTCGTCCATCACGATTGGCGGCGGCCTTCTGGTCTTGTCCGCTCTGCAAAATGATCGACATTTTCAAGTCATCGAATTGCTTGGCGGTCGCTTTGCCTTGGATCGCGCTCACATCGGAGCGCTCCACTAACACAAGTACGACGGACGGTTGAAGCGGCGCCGTTAGGGCAAGTACAATTGTTCCTCCCCGTTCGATTGCCGGATCGGCGGCAAGTTGATCCATGATCCACTGCTGCTTCGTTGCTCCCGCAAAAATGCCGGGCGCCGACAACTCCAAAGAAGTCGGGCAGTGCGGCAACATGAAAGGAAAGCGAATGCCATCGGCAAAAGCTTTAGACGCAAGCAGCGTCGAGATCACTGCGAAAACGGCAGCGGAAATGTAATATGTTCGCATGGTAGTCCCCGACAAACCAAATGCATCTTGAGCTAGAGCGGCCGTTGGCCTTGCGGCAACAGGCCGATTAGTCCTTGCGGCCCGCTACTTCCAGCACAGTTCCGCCACGCGCGCGAAGTTGAGGCCGAAGATCTTATCCAGGTCCCCGTCGCCGTAGCCGCGCTTGCGCAAATGCTGCTCGATCTCGGGCAGCACTTCGGGGCCCGCGCTGCCGATTCCGGTGCGGCTGTAGCGGCCGCTGGCCGGCCACCAGAAGCCGCGATCCTCGTGTGCCGGATGATCGTCGACGCCGAGGTCGAACGAGATATCGATGCCGAGGCCGACATGATCCGGCCCGACCCGCTGCACCATGTAATCGATATGGCGCGCCATCGGCTCGGCGAAATCATCGGTGGCATCGAGGAACAGGCGGATGCCGTTGATGCCGATGACGCCGCCGGTCGCGGCGCAGGCATCGATCTGCCGGTCGGTGACGTTGCGCGGATGGTCGACCAGGGCGCGCGCGTTGGCGTGGGAAAAGATCACCGGATTCTCCGAGGTCTCCATGATGTCGAGGCTGGTGCGCTCGCCATTGTGCGAGCAATCCATCAGCACGCCCGCTTGGTTGATCGCGCGCACGACAGCGCGGCCGTAGACGGTGAGGCCGGTATCGTCGTCGTGGCAACCGCCGCCGACCGAATTGTTGCGGTTATAGACCAGATGCATCTGCCGGACGCCGAGGTCGCGATAGACCCCCACCATCGCCAAATCTTCCAGCAGCATCTTGGAGCCTTCGAGGTCGAACGCGACCGCCAGCTTGCCGGCGGCCTTCGCCGCCTTCACGTCGGCCATGGTCTCGGCCAGCGCGAACTCGTCGGGATGCTGGCCCAGCCAGTGGCGGAACCAGGCGATGGTCTTCATCACCTGGTCGATCGGGTTCATGTCCATGCCGACATTGATGGATACGAAATCGAAACCGGATTTCCTGTGCCGGCGCAGCACGCCCATGTAGATGCCGCTGAGCAGCGAGATCGG
>DASYRS010000156.1:0-2749 GCA_036004205.1 Dongiaceae bacterium | reverse complement strand
CATGGACCGCGCTGCCATCGGCCTCGGCTCGGTGTTCATGCACTTGAAGGCCGAGATCAACTGGTACCGCCTGTTCCACGAGCTCATCACCGGCTTCGACGTCAAGGCGCTGGACAGGCGCCAGAAGGCGGCGCTCAAGGACGCCAGTCTCAAAAAGCAGCGCTAGACACTCCTCACCTGGAAAGAATCATCATGGCACTCACATTCTATTTCGGTTCCGGCTCGCCCTTTGCGTGGAAGGTATGGCTGGTCCTGGAGCACAAGGGGATCGCCTATACGGGCAAGCGCCTGTCCTTCGACAAGGACGAGACCAGGACGCCTGAGTTCCTGAAGATCAATCCGCGCGGCAAGGTGCCGGCGATCGTGGACGACGGCTTCGCGCTCTACGAATCGAACGCGATCTGCGAATATCTGGAGGAGAAATATCCGCAGAAGCCGCTGTTGCCGAAGGATGCGAAAGACCGCGCGCTGGTGCGCCGCCTGATCGGGGAGGCGGATGACAGTCTCTACAAGGCCGGCAGCGACCTGATGGAGAAGGTGCTCTACACCGCCGAAGCGGAGCGCGATCAGAAGCAGATCGGTGATGCGAAGGCGAAACTGGTCGAGGAGCTGGCCTACTGGCGGGACTATCTGAAAGGTGATTTCTTCGCCGGTCAGCTCAGCCTCGCCGATTTCGCGATCTATCCCTACATGCGGATGCCGCTGCGGTTGGAGGAGCGCGTTCCCGGCCAGGGGCTGAAGCGCGCGGAATTGCCGGCGAACATCGCCGCCTGGATGAAGCGCATCGAGGCGCTGCCCAATTTCGAGGGCACGATCCCGCCGCACTGGAAGGAATGAGGAACGGGGCGCCTCAGCGCGGCTCGCGCTCGGCGCGCATCTGCTCGCGCAGATCGGCAAGCTTGCGCTCGTCCGCATCGCTGACGAAGGTGTCGCCGATCGCGTAGTTGCCGACCAGGATGCGCTCGACCAACTCACCCGCGCCAAGCGGCAGGACCAGGCGCGCCCAGGACCGCGACTTGAAAATCACCATGGCGGGGCTGACGGTGAAGAGCGGCTCCCGCCGCCGCAACACCGCGCGATAGCCCGCCAGGTAGAAGGCCGGACCGGGCCCTTTCAGGATCCGCCGCATGGCATCGACCGTGCTGCCGGTCCAGTCGTAACGCGCCGCCTCCGCCACCTGCGTACCGAACAGGCGGAACCGGAAATCGGCGCCGCGTTCCAGCACGTCGAGGATGATGATGTTGCCGAGCACCGGCTTCAGCACCAGCGGGTCGATGGCGGCGACCGGCGGCATGGCGGCCGGCCCGCGCGCATCATTCCAGAATTTGAGGAGGAAGCGCAGCCCATCGAGCGGAAGCTGGTCCAAGGTTGGCGACCACAGGACGAGCGGCGCCGGCCGGTCGCGCGCGGTAAAGAGCTGGTCCACGGTCGGAGAGCAACCTGCGGTCGCCAACTCGTCGGCCATCCGCTCCACGACCAGTGGATCGATCTCCTCGATCTCCGCGCCGCCTTGTGAGTCCGACATGGGGCCCCGCCAGCCTGCCTCAATACTCAAGAGGGGCAATTCTACTCCAAGGCCCGGATCGGCGAGGCGGCGCAAAAGGTGATGATCGTTTGCCCTCGACTCCCAGTACAGCGAGCCGATTTCACACTCCATCCTGGTTTTAGGCATGCCTTGTTCACTCCGGCCAAACTGTGCAATATGCGCGCCTTGCGTGGGTGGGCGGATTCGACGCGGCAATCGGTCGAAAATCGGCTAATCGCGGGGGAGAATTGCACAATCGGGCGGGCGGAAGGCATTAGCCTGAGTGCCTGCCATCAGGGGTAACACCGGATGCGTGAACCGGGGGAGAGAGCATGAAAATCGGCGTGGCGAAGGAGCGGCGGCCCAACGAACGGCGCTGCGCGGTTTCTCCCGATACGATCAAAAAATATGTAGGTTTGGGTGCGGAAGTGCTGGTGGAGACCGGCGCCGGGGCCGGTTGTTCGACGCCCGACAGCGCCTATGAGGCGGCAGGCGCCAAGATCGCGCCGGATGCGCGCGCGGCGCTCGCCGATGCCGACGTGGTGCTGAAGGTGCAGCGCCCGCTGACCGCCGCCGAGGGTGGGCCGGACGAACTCTCGCTCATGAAGCGCGGCGCGTTGCTGGCCGCCAGCCTCAATCCCTACGGCGCCAAGGACCAGATCAGCGGCTATGCGGGGGCGGGCATTGTCGCCTGCGCCATGGAATTGATGCCGCGCATCAGCCGCGCCCAGAACATGGACGTGCTGTCGTCGCAATCGAACCTCGCCGGCTACAAGGCGGTGCTGGACGCGGCGGCGGAATTCGGCCGCGCCTTCCCCATGATGATGACGGCGGCCGGCACGGTCGCGCCGGCGCGTGTGTTCGTGATGGGCGTGGGCGTCGCGGGGCTGCAGGCGATCGCGACCGCGCGGCGGCTCGGCGCCATCGTCTCGGCGACCGACGTGCGCCCGGCGACCAAGGAGCAGGTGGAAAGCCTCGGCGCCACCTTCGTCGCGGTCGAGGACGAGGAATTCAAGCAGGCCGAAACCGCCGGCGGTTACGCCAAGGAGATGAGCGACGCCTACAAGGCGAAGCAGGCGGCCTTGGTCGCCGAGCATATCAAGAAGCAGGACATCATCATCACCACCGCGCTGATCCCGGGCCGGAAGGCGCCGGTGCTGGTCAGCGAGGACATGGTGAAGAGCATGAAGCCGGGCTCGGTCATCGTCGACCTGGCGGTGGAGC
>DASYRS010000155.1:0-5223 GCA_036004205.1 Dongiaceae bacterium | reverse complement strand
GGCTGACGCGGATCTACACCAAGGGCGGCGACAAGGGCACGACCTCGCTCGGCACCGGCAAGCGCGTGCCCAAGCACGACCAGAGAGTCGCGGCTTTCGGCACGGTCGATGAGGCCAACGCCGCCATCGGCATCGCGCGGCTGCACACCGGCGGCGATGCCGACGCGGCGCTGGCGCGCATCCAGAACGACCTGTTCGACCTCGGCGCCGATCTCTGTGCGCCGGAAGGCGAGGGCAAGGAGCGCCTGCGCATCACCGACGGGCAGGTCGAGCGCCTGGAGCAGGAGATCGACGCCATGAACGCAGAGCTGGCACCGCTCAATTCCTTCGTGCTGCCCGGCGGCAGCGCCGCCTCCGCCTACCTGCACCTCGCCCGCACCATCGCCCGCCGCGCCGAGCGCGACATGACGCGCCTCGCCGAATCGGAGGCGGTGAATCCGGCGGCCATCCGCTACATCAACCGCCTCTCCGACCACCTGTTCGTGCTGGCCCGCTACGAGAACGACAAGGGCGCCAAGGACGTGCTGTGGAAGCCGGGTGCTAACCGGTGATTGGCGAGGTCAGTCTCGCCAATAGAACTTGATCACGATGCCATAGGCGAGAAGTCCAGCAGCGCCGCCAACGATACTCCACACGAGCCGTTCCGTTTGCGTATCACCGATGGCCAATGCGAGTGGGACGATCGTTGCCATCATGACGACGAGCCCTATGAGCCGTCCCAAACGATCCACAAGCGCATTTCGGCCGCCGGGAAAAGCCCACTTGCGAGCCCTGGATCTGCGACGCATTCCAATATCCTTCTGCGCGGTCGGAATGAATATGCACCAGCCAGCATGCGCACGTCATCTCTCTACATGGAGCCACCGATAAGCGCCGGCGCGATCTCGTCCATCCGCTCGAAGAACAAGGTCGGCGCGAGCGAGCGCAGGAAATCCGGATCGGCGTAGCCCCAGGCCACCAATCCGCAGTCGATGCCCGCGTCGCGCGCCGCCGCCGCGTCGCGGGTCTCGTCGCCGACCAGGATCGCGCCGCGCGGGTCCGTGCGCATCGCCTTGAGCACGCTGCGGATCTTGGATGCCTTGCCGAACAGGCTGGCGCCACAGGCGAAGTGCGCGATGTGCGCCACGGCCGACCCCAGGACGCGCCGCACGTTGCCCTCGTCGTTCGAGCTGACCACCGCCGCCTCGACGCCCCCGGCCTTGAGTTCGGCCAGCATCTCCGCCGCGCCGGGGAACAGCTGAATCTGGTCGATGTCGCGGCTCGCCAGCCCCCGCATGTGCTTGGCGATCATCGGCAGCTTCCAGGTCGGCACGCCGAGATCGTGCAGGATGGCGCGCGTCTCCAGCCCGCGCAGCCGCTCGCGGTCGCCGGGCGCGAGGCGCCGGTAGCCGAAGCGGTCCGCCACCTGGTCGAAGATGCGGAGAAACCAGTCCTGGCTGTCGGCCAGCGTGCCGTCGAAGTCGAACAAAGCGAGACGGTGGCTCATGAAGCTGGATTGGACGTTGAGACGATAGTGGCCCCCGCCAGTTCTAACAGGCGGAGGCGCGCTGTCGATCCCATTGCGCAGGTGCGGCATGGCACCTCGGGCGCCGCCTAGCTCCTTGAAACTTCGCCAAATAGCCGCTTTCCGCCGCGTCTAGGCTAGTCCCGGAGGCCGCGTTGACACCAGGATGGGGTAACCCTATTGTGCGCCCGCGAAGAGCCTTGCTGGCAACCGTCCCATGGGCCGTTTCGCGCATCTATCAGGGGATAGGCAGACGGGACAAAAGTGGTCCTTTTTAGGCCCTCTCCCGCCTCTGTCAGGGACAACGATCTTTCGAGCCGAGCGCAAAGATGAAAGTACTGGTCGCGGTTAAGCGGGTGGTTGACTACAACGTGAAGGTGCGGGTGAAAGCCGACGGCACCGGCGTCGAAACCGCCAACGTCAAGATGTCCATGAACCCGTTCGACGAGATCGGGGTCGAAGAGGCGGTCCGCCTGAAAGAAGGCGGCAAGGCGACCGAAGTGATCGCCGTATCCCTCGGCCCAACGCAGTGCCAGGAGACCATCCGTACCGCCCTCGCCATGGGCGCCGATCGCGGCATCCACGTGCAGAGCGATGTCGAGCTGCAGCCCTTGGCCGTCGCCAAGCTGCTGAAGGCGGTGGTGGACAAGGAACAGCCGCAGCTTTGCATCCTCGGCAAGCAGGCGATCGACGACGACGCCAACCAGACCGGCCAGATGCTGTCAGCGTTGCTCGGCTGGGCGCAGGCGACCTTCGCCTCCAAGCTGGTAGTCAACGGCGACGGCACGGCCAACGTGACGCGCGAGGTCGATGGCGGCCTTGAGACCATCAAGGTGAAGCTGCCGCTGGTCATGACCACGGATCTGCGCCTCAACGAGCCGCGCTATGCCTCGCTCCCCAACATCATGAAGGCGAAGAAGAAGCCGATCGAGGCGCTGACGCCCGAAGCGCTCGGTGTCGATCCGGCGCCGCGCCTCAAGACCCTCAAGGTGGTCGAGCCGCCGAAGCGCAAGTCCGGCGTCAAGGTGAAGTCGGTCGCGGAGCTGGTGGACAAGCTGCGCAACGAAGCCAAGGTCATCTGAAGCGAACAGCAATCACATGTCCGTTTCGATTCACTCACCTCGGAAGAAGAACCCCCTCCCCCAAGCTGGGGGAGGGTTGGGGTGGGGGAAGCGAGCGACGACTGTCGCGCACCGAAACGCGGCTTCCCCCTCCCTAGCCCTCCCCCGTCTCGGGGGAGGGGAATAGACCTATTGTTACTGGGAATTCCTGAACCATGACCAACCTCGTTCTCGTCGAACATGACAATGCAGCGTTGAAATCGGCGACTTTGCATGTCGTCCCGGCCGCGCAGAAGATCGGCGGCGACATCCACCTGCTGGTGGCCGGCCACAACTGCCGCGCAGTCGCCGAAGAGGCCGCCAAGATTCCGGGCGTCGCCAAGGTGCTGCTGGCCGACGATGCCGCCTATGCCAACCGCCTCGCGGAAAACCTCGCCAAGCTGATCGTCGGCCTCGCGCCCAACTACAGCCATGTGCTGGCGCCGACCACAGCCACCGGCAAGAACGTGATGCCGCGCGCCGCCGCGCTGCTCGACGTGCAGCAGGTTTCCGACATCAGCGCGGTCGAGAGCGCCGATACCTTCGTGCGCACCATCTATGCCGGCAACGCGCTCGCGACCGTGCAATCCACCGACAAGATCAAGGTCATCACCGTCCGTCCGACCGCGTTCGAGGCGGCGGCCGCGACCGGCGGCTCGGCCGCGATCGAGAGCGTGGCTGCCGCCGGCGATACCGGCCTTGCCAGCTTCGTCGGCCAGGAACTGTCGAAGTCGGAGCGCCCGGAGCTGACCTCCGCCCGCATCGTCATTTCCGGCGGCCGCGGCATGCAGTCCGGCGACAACTTCCACATGCTGGACAAGGTCGCGGACAAATTGGGCGCCGCCGTCGGCGCGTCGCGCGCCGCGGTCGATGCCGGCTTCGTCCCCAACGACTACCAGGTTGGGCAGACCGGCAAGATCGTGGCGCCGGAGCTCTACATCGCCGTCGGCATTTCCGGCGCGATCCAGCACCTCGCCGGCATGAAGGACAGCAAGGTCATCGTCGCCATCAACAAGGACGAAGACGCGCCGATTTTCCAGGTCGCGGATTACGGTTTGGTCGCGGATCTGTTCCAGGCGGTGCCGGAGCTGGAACAGGCACTCTCTAAATGACCCGGTTCAAATACATGCCGGACGGTGAAGGTCGTGGAGCTGGGCAGCAGGAAAGCAAAGTCGCGATGATCGACAAAGTCGGTGTGATCGGCGCGGGCGCGATGGGCAATGGCATCGCCCACGTCTGCGCGCTCGCCAAGCTGGACGTGACGCTGATCGATGTCAGCGAAGCCCAGCTCGCCAAGGCGATGGATACCATCCGCTTCAACATGGAGCGCCAGGTCAAGCGCAACCTCATCACGGCGGCAGACGAGAAGGCCGCGCTGGGCCGCATCAAGACCGGCCTCAAGGTCGACGCGCTCGGCGATTGCGACATGGTGATCGAGGCCGCGACCGAGAAGGAAGCGGTCAAGAAGGACATCCTGAAGGCACTCTGTCCGGTCCTGAAGCCGACCGCGTTCATCGCCTCCAACACCTCCTCGATCTCCATCACGCGCCTCGGCGCCGTCACCGACAGGCCCGCCAAGTTCATCGGCATGCATTTCATGAACCCGGTGCCGGTGATGCAGCTGGTGGAGCTGATCCGCGGCCTCGCCACCGATGACGAGACGTTCAGTTCGTTCAAGGCGCTGGCGGAAAAGCTGGGCAAGACCACGGCGACCTCGGAGGATTTCCCGGCCTTCATCGTCAACCGCATCCTGCAGCCGATGATCAACGAGGCGATCTACACGCTCTACGAGGGCGTCGGCACGGTCGATTCGATCGACATTGCCATGCATCTCGGCGCCAACCACCCGATGGGTCCACTGCAGCTCGCCGATTTCATCGGCCTCGATGTCTGCCTTGCCGTCATGCAGGTGCTCTACGAGGGCCTCGCCGACAGCAAGTACCGCCCCTGCCCGCTGCTGGTGAAATACGTCGAAGCCGGCTGGCTCGGCCGCAAGACCGGCCGCGGCTTCTACGATTACTCGGGCGAAAAGCCGGTCCCGACGCGGTAGTTCACCAAACCATCCGAGCAAGCGCCCCTTCCCCCCTCGCGGGGGAAGGATGCGGAGCCTTAGCGAGGCGAAGCCGAGCTTAGGCGCAGCTGGATGAGGGGGCCGCGCCGCCAGGCGCACAGCGCGCAAGCGCTACTTGCTCCAGGTAGCTGCGTGGTAGCTTCAACCGATTCAAGACAGCGCTTCTCTTTGAACATGCTCAAGGCATGGTGCTATCTTCAATGGCGCTCTCGCGAGCGCGCGCGGCTATCGCCGCGATGCCCCTCATCCAACTCCGGCTAAGCTCACTGTCGTTCGCTAAGCCTTCGCAACCTTCTCCCGCGAGGGGAGAAGGGGTACTCACCAAGGCCGGCTCACTGCGCCGCGCGCGTGTCGCCCAGCGTCACGTCGGTGGTGTAGGTCTCTTTCATGAAGCTGATGAAGCTGTCGCGGAACTGGCGCGTATGGTCGTGGGCGAGCTGGTCGGCGCGGGCGACGTCTTTCGCCTTGATCGCCGCAATCATCTCGTGATGCTCGTCGGTCAGCAGATAGCCGTTCGTGCGCTCCACGAACCGGAAATGCAGGTGCAG